>JACQXP010000397.1 GCA_016208645.1 Candidatus Methylomirabilota bacterium
GAGAGCGGGGTCGCGCGGCAGTGCACCGCCTGCTCGCGTTGGGCCACGAGCGAGGCTTGATCCCGCATCGCGTGGAGCCCGAATTCGTTGACTAGCCCTGATCCGACAGGACCCTTCAACCGCCATGACGCCAAGGTGGCTAAGGACTATGGATGGGACGGGATGGGGGACGGTCATGATAATATGCGTTTCGTGGCCCCCCCCACCACTGCGAGGGAATCTGTGCCCTCCCGCAACCACTGTGTCGCGTCCCACCAATCAGCAGCGCCTACTGTCGCCGTCGGAAACACATAATTGCATGGGCGTCCCTCATTATTCTTAAGGGCGTCCCGCTTTACCGACGTCAACGGCCGCACGCATCGGGAGACTTTCGGGATGCGGCTCCCACCGGCCGCTGGACCTCTGCCAGCGCGCGGGGCAGGGGCAGAGCCGAGACCAGTAAGTCAACTCCGTCAACAACGCATTACTCGGGTGGTAGAGGCGAGCCGCGTCCGTGTGCCGGCAGGGCCGGTTTTTGAGAGCGATTCCTGGCCGGCGAAACAGGTTAGCTACTCTCGCTGCGCGTACCCGGTATGCCCGGCGGTGTTCCAGGAGTCGGATCGGTGACCCTACTCGTCTTTGTCCCTCGTGGCACGTTGGGTGGAAGTGGGATCTCGCTCGCCACATCAGCACTCACGAACATGGGGCGAAGTATAGCGTATGGAGACCTACCAGCCCTTAAATGCTCCACGTCTGCAGGAGTAGTGGCTCCATGAGAAAAGGTCAAAACCCCGTATTGGCTAACGGCTACCAACTGCCCAACGACGTCCTCCAGACTCTCAATCTGGCGGGACTGCGAGCGAACCAGATTGACAACCTCCTCGAGGATCTCGTCTGAGCCTCTCTTCGCCGGCTTACTCTGTGCCTTCAATTGCTGAGTGGCCTCGATGGACTTCTCCAAGCGCGGCCACCACACTTCGAAGGTCTCATCGAGGACCGCTTCCTTCAGTCTGTTCTCTCCGAGCGCCTCGTTGACCGTCGCCAGCAGCTTCCGGGTCTCATCCTTCGTTACTTTCGTGGCCTGAAACCGGGCCAAAGGCCATGCCAGTTCGGTGTAATCAAGGTCCAGCAGGTAGGGGCACACGCGCTGCCGATCGAGATTCATATACAGGGCGCCTGCCTCGAAATTGATCCACGGCTCTCGAAGGTTATCCGCGGTAAGGCAGATTATCCCGAGCTGGGCAGCTTTCAGCTTCTCATCCAAACGGTCGGGCCACGGCGACCCCTTATCAATGTACTCTGACATGAAGGGCTCAACTATTTGGATGACTCGTGGAAGCCAGTCGCGGAGGGCTTCCGCGACTATTCTGCCCCTTGCGCCCGACCAACAGATGAAAACCCGAAGCTTGCTCGATTCCTTACGATCAACTGCCTGTTCCATTGGCCCACCCCTCAGCGCAGCTAATCTGTCATCCGGCCTACCCCGTCGTACTCCTGCTTGAATCTCCAGTAGCGATCGCCCCGGCTCCACACCACCCTTCCTTCAGTCAGCTGATAGGAATTTGCTTTTGGGCCGCGCGGCCCGCCTGGCGTCACGAGGTCAGCGCAGGGCCCGCCCACGCCGAGACGGAGGGGAGCATAGCGCAGCCGGAGGGCGCCGTGTCAAGCGAAACCTGGTCAGGCGAGAGGGGGCGGGGGTGACGGACGGGCCAGGGAGCTGAAGGGGGGCGACCCGGGGCGGACCCGGACAGACGACACCGTTCGGTGAGGCCGCGCTCGACGCCTATGCTGCGACGACCCGTTGCAGAGAAACCGGCAACGGGTACCCCGCCGGAGGGCTGTGGGTCTGGGCGGGCCACAGGCCGCTGTCTGCCTTCGGCACAGGCAGGGAGGTGGGTCAGGATCTTTTCGATGACCGCAACGTAGTCAAAGAACGATCGTGGACCCCTCATGAAGAGGATGGGAGGAATTGGAGTAAGCGAGGAGTCCCGAGGGGTGTTGCTTCTTGAGTTGAGGTGGTGAGCACGCTGGCGCACTTCGCATCGTCTGGCTCCGCATTCTTCAATATCACATGACCGCCCCCCTTGCCCCCAGATTCCTCGTCAAAACGCATGCTCGAAATACCTCGCGGTAATTCCGCGTCTTGACGTTGCACCCCGGTTCATGCAATATTTCGAGTAAGAACCAGTTCATACCAGGAGGTGATCCTATGGCACGGAGTGCGGTCAAGTTGGCCATTAGCCTGCCGCCTGAGGACTTTCAGGAGATGGAGAGGCTCCGACGGAAGTTCAAGGCGAGCCGCAGCGCGGTGGTCCGCCAGGCTCTCAGGACCTATTTTCAACTGCGTCGCCAGCAGGCGTTGGTCAGGCAGTATGTCGAGGGGTACCGGAAGTACCCCGAATCTCCGGGAGAGCTGGCGGGATTCGAGCAAGCCCAACTAGACGCCTTCCCTCTGGAGAAGCGGAAGTGAGGCGGGGAGAGGTTTGGTGGGCGGATCTTGCGCCCCCGGTCGGTCGCCGGCCAGTTGTGCTCCTTTCCCGGAACGAGGCCTACCAGATCCGCGAATTCATCACGGTGGCCCCCGTGACAACGCGGGTGCGGGGCATCCCCACCGAGGTATCCCTGGGTCCGCGCGAAGGCCTTCGCCGGTTAGGAGTGGCTAACCTCGACACGATCATGACGATCCGGAAGAGCCTATTGGCCGACAGAATTGCTGCGCTGTCTCAAACGAAGGTCGAAGAAGTAAACCGGGCAATCAAGTTCGCGCTCGCGCTCCCCTGACATGGATGGGCCGAATCGAAAGGGGTTGGGTCCGTCCCCGTGGGCGTGGAAAAATACCGCGGGCTGCCTTTGCTGGAATTTCGCCTTTCAGTCTGCGGGGCCTGATTCCGAAGAAGGTGGAACCGGAGTTCATTGAGTAGAAGCGTTCGGTGGTTCGACTGTTCGGGCGTTCGGTCGTTCCAGTCCGACCGAACCACCGAACACCCAAACGCACTTGGCTCGAACGAATGTATGCCCTCTACTCCGATCACTATGTGATTGACCTTCCCCCCCACCACACTTTCCCCATCCAGAAGTACCGGCTGATCCGCGAGCAACTTGTGGCCGAGGGGACGCTCAGTCCCGAAGAGCTGCTGGAGCCGACGCTGGTTGCCCCCCAGGACGTGCGCCTGGTCCATACCGCGGACTACTGGGAGCGCCTGATCTCCGGCACGCTGAACCCCAGCGCGGTCCGGCGCATGGGCCTCCCGTGGTCCGAGGCGCTGGTTCGACGGACGCGGGCCTCGGTCCAGGGAACGCTGACCGCCGCCCGGATCGCCATCCGGGAGCGCATCGCCGTCAACCTCGCCGGGGGAACCCATCACGCCTTCCCGGATCGCGGCGAGGGCTACTGCGTCCTCAATGACGTCGCCATCGCGATCCGGTGTCTGCAGCGCGACGCCTGGATGCAGCGCATGGCCATCCTCGACTGCGACGTCCACCAGGGCAACGGGAGCGCCGCCATCTTCGCTGCTGAGCCCGATGTGTTCACCTTCTCCATCCACGGGGCCAACAACTATCCCCTGAACAAAGTGCCGGGGAGCCTGGACATCCCACTCCCGGACGGCACCGGGGATGATGCGTACCTGGCTGCGTTGGAGCAGGCTGTCCCGAAGATCCTGACGGAGTTCCGCCCCGGCCTGGTGTTTTACATCGCCGGTGCGGACCCGCACGAGGGGGACCGGTTGGGGCGCCTCCGCCTCACCCATCAGGGCCTGCGGCGGCGCGACGAGTTCGTGTTGCGGGCGTGCCGCGACGCCGGCATCCCGGTGGCCGTCACGCTCGGCGGGGGCTACGGGCAGGATATCCGGGACACTGTGGAGGCGCACTGCGGGACCATCCGCGCGGCCCGCGCCGTCTTCGACAGCTCTCCGTCGAGCCACCCATAACTCGCTTCGCGCCTCGCCCCTTTCGGCTCCCGGCTCTCGGCACTCATCCGAATATGAGACTCGCCGCCCCCAGCGCCACCAGGGTATTGAAGGCCGTCGCCAGCGCGTACACACCGATGGGCCGCCAGCCGGCTTCCCGCAGGCCGCGGAACGACAGGTCGAAGCCGATGGAGAGGAAGGCCGCCATGAAAAACCACTCGCGCAGGTGCCCAATATCCCGCTTCACGCCGCTCGCGATCCATCCATTCGAGAGGGCCAGGGTGACCACGATCGAGGCCAGGATGAAGCCCAGGACGAACTTCGGGAACCGCTCCCAGATCTCCCAGGCACTCGGGCGCTGGCCGGGCTTCCGCTCCACCACCACGACCCAGTAGAGCGCCAGCAGGAACGCCACCACGCCGATCAGGGCGTTCTGCGAGAGCTTCGCGATAGAGGCAACCTTCAGAGCCTGCTGGCTGTGGATCGTGCCGGCCCCCACCACCGCGGCCGTGGTGTCGATGTTGCCGCCGATCCACGCCCCGGCCACATTCGGGGACAGGTTCAGCCAGAGCGCCGCCGCCGGCTGAAGGAACATGAGCGGGAGGGCAAACAGGATCACCAGCCCAGTGACGTAGGCGAGCTGCTCCTTCTTGGCCAGGACCGCGCCTGCCGCCGTGATCGCCGCGGACACCCCGCAGATGGCCACCGAGGCGGCCAGGAGGGCGCGCAGCTTCTCCTCGACGCCAAGCCACCGCGCCACGAACCAGGTGAAGAAGAACACGGTGGTGATGAGGATCACGGCCTGGAGCAGGCCCTTCACCCCGAAGGCCGCGATCTCCGTGAGGTTGATGGTGGCCCCCAGCAGGACCAGGCCGGTCTTCAGGAAGAACTCCGTACGGAAGTACGCTGCCAGACGTTCCTTGATACGAAGCAGCGAGAGGATTCCGCCGGCCAAAAGACCCAGCAGGACCGCATACACTGGGAACTCGATCACCCGGAGCGACTTACTCCAGGCCGGGACGGCCTTGTTCAGCTTCCAGGTGGCCACCGTCAGCAGGACCACCAGGAGGAGCGAGGCGGACCACCAGACCCATTGCTTGGACGGTTCCGGCCGACCCAGCGACACCGCATCGCTCGAGGTTAGCACCCGATCGCTCATCGTCCTCTCTCCTTTTTCCTCTGTCGTGGTTTCAGGGTATGTTCTTCAGTATCCCGGTGAGAACCAACGCCACCAGGGCCAGCCCCACCACAACCGCCAACCAGTCCTCCGTGAACAGGTGTGTGAATCGCCGTGACGCTACCTTCTCCGGAGCCATGCCTTCATCCCTCCTCTCTTGAACCATTCAAAACAATGAAAGCCAATCCCGCCTCCGGCGGGATTGGCCTCCAGTTGTCTGGTCGGCACCCTGGGATTTCTTTCTCCGCAGATTACGACGCGCACTCGCCCGGGCCCGTCTCGACGCGGAAGCGCTCGGTCCCACCCCAGTCGAGGTACTTATCCGGCGCCTCGGCCTGGGCCGGCAGGTCGGTCAAATCCTTCACCGCATCGCGGACCTTGGGCACGCCGACGCGCTCCACGAAGGCCTCGAATTTCTCGCCTTCGAGTCGCTCCGCCTGCCACAGGTCCAGCAGCCGGCCCACCAGCGCGGGCGCATTCTTCGCCGGGACCTTGAGCGCAGGCCGGGCGTAGCGCGTCCCGTCCAGGTTGAGCGACGCGCCGAGGAACACCTGGTAGGTCGGGACCTGCTGCCGGTCGAACTCCTTCGACCCTCCGGAGAAGCCGATCCCCGCGATGTGGTGGTGCCCGCAGGAGTTGGGGCACCCCGAGATCTTGATCCGGATCCCGGCCTCGTCGGCCAGGTGCGCGTGGCCGTTCTGGAAGATCTCGCCGATAGCCAGGGCGAGTCCCCGGGACGAGGTGATGCCGAGCTGGCAGGTGTCCGCTCCGGGGCAGGCGGTGATGTCGGCGAGGCGATCCGCCGACGGCTCACCCAGGCCCACCCCTTTCAAGAGGCGGTACACCGCCGACAGGCTGGCATTGGGGACCCAGCGGAAGATGAGGTTCTGCTGGTTCGTCGTCCGGAGCCACCCGTCCGCGAACTGGCGCGCCACGAAGGCCAGCACCCGCAACTGCTGGGCCGTCACATCCCCCAGCGTCAGGCGGACGGACGCCATGGAATACCCCGCCTGCTTCTGGGGCCGCACGTTCGTGATCCACCACCGGCGATACTGGGGATCCCCATTCGGCTCGCCCACATGCTCTGCACCATGGGGGCCAGGCCGCGACGGCTCCGGCGCGACGAGGATCGGCGGGATCTTGCCGGCCAGGACCGCCCGCAGGCCGTCCCGCTCCTTCAAGACGAGATCCCGGAACTTGTCCATGCCCAGGTTCCGGATCACGAACTTCAGCCGGGCGAGATTCTTGTTGTCCCGGTTCCCCGTCCGATCGAACACGCGCACGATGGCGGCGACCGTGACCAGCAACTCGTCGGCGGGCGTGAACTCTTCGAGGAGCTGGGAGACCTGCGGCGACGGGCCCAGCCCTCCCCCGACGTAGAGCCGGAAGCCCACCTGGCTCGTGCCGTTGTCGCGGTGGACGGCGGCCACCGCGCCGATGTCCTGGATGGGGGCGAGGCCGCAGTGGTCGGAGCATCCGGAGAAGCTGATCTTGAACTTCCGGGGCATGTTCTGGTTCATCGGATTGCGAAGCAGGAAGCGGGCCGTGGCATCGGCATACGGGGTCACGTCGAACGGCTCGTCCGGGGTCACCCCCGCGTGGGCGCAGGCCGTCACGTTGCGCACCGTGTTGCCGCAGGCCTCGCGCGTCGTCAGGCCCACCTCTGCCAGCCGCCGCAGCGTGAGCGTCAGGTCCTCCGGCTTCACGAAGTGGAACTGGATGTTCTGGCGGGTGGTGATGTGCCCGACGCCGCGGGGACTCTGCTCGGCCAGCTCCGCCAACCGCTCGACCTGCCGCGCGGTCAGGCCGCCCCACGGGATCTTCACCCGCACCATGTGCACGCCTTCCTGGCGCTGGCCATAGACGCCGTGCTGGAGCCGCAATCGCTTGAACTCATCCGGCGTGATCTCACCCCGCCAGAAGCGCCGGACGAAGACGTCAAAGGTGTCGATCTCCTGGTCGTTGGCCCAGGAGTCAGGCTCCACCTGGCTCTGCCCGGGAAGCTCTTCGGCTTCGGGGATGTGGAGGTGAGGTCGCTTCGTTTGGGTCGTCCCATGTTCGCTCATGACGTCTCCCGTGAAGAAAAGGTTGATCCGCCTTCGGCGGAATTGGAATCCAATCACGAGGTCGGCGGCCGTTCGCGGTGCCTCGCCCGCTAGGCCAGCCGGACCTTCTCCGTCCTGTCAATTTGCACGACGCGCGAATCCTGGATGACGATCTGAACGTGGCCGTAGCGCAGGCTGCTGATCGCCTTCACGATCTGCTCGACGATTTCATCATTCTCTGGACGGCCAGCATGCCTGGGAGGAATCGGGGCACCGTTCATTGTTTCCTCACTATTCTCTAATCTC
>JACQXP010000398.1 GCA_016208645.1 Candidatus Methylomirabilota bacterium
AGCGGCCCCAGGCCACCCCGGACATGCACCCGGTCCACGGGGTCGTCCCGCTCGTCGTAGAAGGGCCAGAGATTCCACCCCGCGCCGCCGGCAGCGTGAGGGGCGTCGGCCGCGCGGGCCAAGGGTGCCAGGACCAGGAGAAGGCACAGCGCAGAGACCGCCACCCGGATGCCCGCCCGCCCCGCCCAGCCTTCCCGTATCGGGGAGATGTTCACGCCCCCTCCGGAGGCCCGCCCCAGGCCGGCTCGCGCTCCCGCTCCTGATCCTCGAAGCGGGTGTACTCTCTCTTGAACGCCAAGTACACGGTGCCCGTCGGCCCGTTCCGCTGCTTCCCGATGATCACCTCGGTGGTGTTGTCCTCGGACTCGTCCCCCTCCTCGTCCTTCCGGACCCGATAGAAAGCCGGACGATACAGGAAGGTCACGACATCCGCATCCTGCTCGATGGCGCCGGATTCGCGGAGGTCCGACAGCTGCGGCCGGGGCGGCTGGCGCGCTTCCACGGCGCGCGAGAGCTGGGACAGGGCCACCACCGGCACGTTCAGGTCCTTCGCCATGGCCTTGAGGGACCGGGAGATCTCGGAGATCTCCTGCTGCCGGCTCTCGGCCCGCCCCCGGCCGGAGATGAGCTGCAGGTAGTCGATGATCACCAGGCCGAGTTCTTGCTCCGCCTTGAGGCGCCGCGCCTTGGCTCGCATCTCCAGCAGGGAGATGCCGGGCGTGTCGTCGATGAAGATGGGGGACTCGGACAGGATGCCGGCGCCGGTGGTCAGCCGCGGCCAGTCGGCGTCGGAGAGAAACCCGGTGCGGAGCTTGTGGGAGTCCACCTTGGCCACGGAGCAGAGCATGCGCTGGACCAGCTGCTCCTTGGACATCTCCAGGCTGAAGATGGCCACGCGGATGCCCTCGGTGATGGCGGCGTGCTGGGCGATGTTGAGACAGAAGCTGGTCTTCCCCATGGAGGGCCGGCCCGCCACCACGATGAGTTCCGAGGGCTGGAGCCCGGCCGTCATCTCGTCGAACTTCTTGAAGCCCGTGGGGACGCCCGTGACGTGGCTCTTGCGGTCGTACAGCTTTTCGATGAGCTGGAAGGTGCCCTTGAGGACGCTCTTCACCGGGACGAAGGACCGGCTGACCTTGTCCTGGGAGATCTCGAAGATCTGCTGCTCGGCCCAGTCCAGGACCTCGTCCACGTCCTCCTTGTCCGCATAGGCGCGGGAGACCACCGCCGTGGCCTTCTGGATCAGGGCGTACAGGAGGGCCTTGTCCTTGACGATCCGGGCGTGATAGGCGACGTTGGCCGCCGTCGGCACGGCGTCCACCAGGGCGCTCAGGCTGCTGGCCCCGCCCACCTCCTCGAGCTGCTTGCGGCGCATGAGCTCGTTGGCCAGCGTCACCAGATCCACGGGCTCGTTCCGCTCGAAGAGGTCGATGCAGGTGCTGAAGATCTTCCGGTGGGCCTCCTTGTAGAAGTCGGCGGGCCGGAGCACCTCCATGGTCTTGAGGAGGGCCCCCGGATCCTGGAGCACGGCCCCCAGGACGGAGATCTCCGCCTCCAGGTTCTGCGGGGGGATTCTGTCGGAGCTGACCGCCGGTTCCGGCATGGGGATGCGTGACCCGTCGGGAGGTCTCAGGCCTCGCGCTCTATTGTGACGGTCAAGTCCGCCATCACCTCGGTGTGCAGGCGCACCGGGACCCGGTGCGCCCCGAGCGTCTTGATCGGCTCGGTCAGGAGAATCTGCTTCTTGTCCACGCTCAGGCCCTGGGCAGACAGCGCCTGGCTGACGTCCTGGGCCGTCACCGACCCGAAGAGTCGCGCGGGACGTGCGACCTCTCCCGGGCGGGGGGCGTCGGCCGCGGGCACAGCGGGAGCCGCCGCATCCCCCGGGCCGGCCGCCTCCTCCTCGCTGGCCCGCCGCCTCAGGGTGATCTGGACCGCGGCCAGCCGCTCCGCCAGGGCGGTGGCCTCCCGCTTGGTCCGCTCCTCCCGGTTCTTGCTCTGGGCCGTCAACTGCGCCAGGGACTTCAGGTGGCCCGGCGTGGCCGGGACGGCCAACTGCTTGGGCAGGAGGAAGTTGCGGGCATACCCGTCCGCCACGTCCACCTGCTGCCCCGGCTCTCCCAGGCGCTCGACCTTCTGCATCAGGATGACTTTCATGGGCACGCTCCGTCTAGCATGTCATGTCGTGGTTGAACGCAGTGCGGTCCGGCCTCTTCGACCGCCTCTCGGCTCGCGGCTCGCGGCTCTCCGTTCTCGTCTCTCGGTTCTCCGTTCGCGTCTCTCGGCTCCCGGCTCGCGGCTCTCCGTTCTCGGCTCTCGGCTCTCGGCTCTGCCTCCTACGTCCGACCGGGCGACCTGGGCAGGCTCAGGCGCCGGAAGGCGAACCACACGTCGAACAGTCCCACTCCGGCGACCAGGAGCGTGAGGAACGGTTGGAACAGGAGCAGCATCACCGACATGGTCGCCAGCAATCGAGGGAGGTGGAACCGCTGGAACAGGAATGCGGCAATGCTGAGCCCCTGGAGGAAATACAGGCCCAGCAGGATGATGAGGACATTCAGTCCCACGGCCTGCGGCCAGGGCAGGCCCGTGAGATACAGGATGCCCGCCCCGATGAAGGCCCACACCAGAAGCTCGGGAAGCTCCCACCGGAACGGCGGCGGCGTCAGCCCGCCGAGCTGGGCGGGCCACCGCCGGATCAGGCTGCGCAGGAACAGGACGTACCCCGAGGCCGTGAGGAGACCCCCGGCGAAGAACAGGCCGGGGAACGCCATCAGCAGAACGGTCCGGAGCTTCTCCACCGATCCGAGGAGCGGCGGGGGCCCCTCCCCGGACAGGCCCATCCGCAGGGTAAAGGCCTCCATGTCCGCCAGGAGCGCCTCCACATGCTGCGAGACGGCAGCCAGCGGGCGGGCCCACTGGTCGGAGGCCAGGGCCAGGACGCCAACCCCCCCCAGGGTGAGGAGGGCGGCCACGCCCGTCACCACCACCTCGGGTCGGCTGGCCCGGCGCAGCCCTTCCGCCAGGAGGATGGCGGGGAGCCCGAATTCCAGCAGGAACGCCAGCCCCTGCTGGACCGAGGTGAGTCCTCCCAATGCCACGGTCGTGAGGGCCAGGGCCAGGGCCAGGCCGGGGAACCCATGCCGCAGCCGAAGCAGCACGAAGGGCAGAGGGGACAGCAGGCTGAGGAACACGCCCAGGATCGGGAAGAGACTCCCCGAGGCCAGCACGCCCACGACCACGAGGGCGGCCAGGATGACCTCGGCGGACATGGCCAGCCATCGCGTGTGAACCACCCGCACCTCCGCTCCCACCCATCCCGCCCGTGGCGGGACTAGGCCAGTTCCGCCGCGAAGGATAGGAGGGCGATGCTCCGCGCCCGCTTGATGGCTACGGTGAGTTGCCGCTGGTGGCGGGCGCAGTTCCCCGAGATCCGCCGCGGGATGATCTTCCCCCGGTCGCTGACGAAATTGCGCAGCCGCTTCACATCCTTGAAGTCCACCAGCAGGACCTTGTCCATGCAGAACTTGCAGACCTTCTGGCGTCGGTAGGTTCGCCGTTTCTTCAGCACGTGTCTCACTCCTTGC
The DNA here is from genome assembly GCA_016208645.1 of Candidatus Methylomirabilota bacterium. Classification (GTDB taxonomy): domain Bacteria; phylum Methylomirabilota; class Methylomirabilia; order Methylomirabilales; family 2-02-FULL-66-22; genus 2-02-FULL-66-22. The sequence goes on from JACQXP010000398.1 coordinate 3,588, forward strand.
GCCCGCGCGCAGGGCGGCGGGGGCAGAGATCCATCTCGGGGCGTCCGCCCGCGGCGGACCGGCCCGCCCGGCATCCGTTCCCGGGGGGCCCGACTGGGATCAGAAGGGGACCTCGTCCTGCTCGGGGGCTTTCGGGGGCTCTGCCTCATCCTCAGCGGCAGCGGGACCGGCGGCCGCCTTCCGGGGCCCAAGGAACTGCACGCGCTCCGCCACGACCTCGTGCTTGGAGCGCTTCTGCCCCTCCGGCGTCTCCCAAGACCGCTGCTGGAGGTGGCCCTCGACCAGGACCGTCCGGCCCTTGCCGAGATACTCGCCGCAGCTCTCCGCCTGCTTGCCCCACACGACGATGGTGATGTAGCACACCTCGTCCCGCCGCTCGCCGCCCTGGGTCGTGTAGGAACGGTTGACCGCCAGGTCGAAGTTGCACACCGGCGCTCCGCTGGGGGTGTAGCGGAGCTCAGGATCCCGGGTCAGGTTCCCCATGAGGATGACTTTGTTGAAGCTGGCCACGATCAGGCCTCCTGGGCCTCCGCACCGGTCCGCCGGGACCCCAGGGCCTCGCCCTGGGCAGCCACGGTCAGGCCGTGGGTGCCCGACTCCTTGGGAGCGGATGCGGACGCCTTCGCCTTGACGGGCTTGCGCCGGGGCGCCGGCACCAGCACCGTCAGGAACTTCAGCACCGATTCGGCGATGTTCAAATGGCGCTCCAGTTCGGTCAGCGCCTTCACCGGCGCCCGGAGCCGCAGGAACACGTAGTGCCCTTCTCGTCGCTTCTTGATCTCATAGGCCAGGCGCTTCTTGCCCCACTTCTGGGACTCAGCGACCTCGCCCCCCTCCTTGGTCACGACACCGCTGGCGGCGGCGATGGCCGCGTCCACCCCATCATCCCCCAAGGCGGGATCCAGAATGAAGATCACCTCGTACGAGCGCAAGCTGCCACCTCCCTTCCCGTGTGGTGGTTCCTCATGCCGACGCGCCGGAGGCGCGCGACCGGACGTTGTATCGATCCATGGCCGGGGTCAGCCCGTGGCAGATCAGCGTCCGCACGGCTTCGGCCGCCCAGTCCACCATCTCCGCCACCGCCGGAAGCTCGTCCGGCGTGAACTCTTCCAGGACCCGGTCGGCCGCGTCCTCGCCCTCCTGCGGGCGCCCGATTCCCACTCGCACCCGGGGAAAGTCCTGGGTCGCCAGGATCTCCTGGATCGAGAGCACGCCCCGGTGTCCGCCCGGGCCCGCGCTCCCCGTGACCCGGAGCCGCCCCAACGGGAGGTCCAAGTCGTCGTGGACCACCACCAGCCGCTCCGGCGGCAGCCCGACCGCCTCCAGCCAGGCCGCCACGCAGGGCCCGCTGAGATTCATGAACGTGTCTGGCATAAGCAGGAGGATGGGGATGCCGGACAGGTCCGCCGCCGCTGCCTGCGCCTGGAAGCGGCCCGCGCCCGGGGAAGCCCCCGCCTGGGCCGCCAGCCGCTCCACCACCAGGAACCCCACGTTGTGCCGCGTGCGGGCGTACGCCGGGCCGGGGTTCCCCAGCCCCACCACGAGCCAGTCCGCCTCCCGAATCGCCCCCACCTACTTCGTCTTGGCCTCGGCCTTCGTCTTGGTCTCCTTGGTCTCCGGCTCGGCCTCGGCCTCCGCCTTCTCTTTCTCCTTCTTGCCCACCACCTCGGGCTCGGCCGGCTTCTCCTCCACCGGGGCCGCCACTTCCTCGGCCGCGGGGGCCACGACCGATGCCACCACCCGGCCGGCGTCCTCCAGGATCCGGACGCCCTCGGCCACGCTGAGGTCGCGGACGTGGATGGCGTCACCGATATCCAGGGCCGAAACGTCCACCGTGATTCGCTCCGGGATGTTCAGCGGCAGACACTCGACGAAGAGCTGGCGCAGCGGCTGCTCCAGGATGCCACCCTTGCCCTTGACTCCCACGGATTCGCCGGCCAGGAGCACGGGGATCTCCACCCGGATCTTCCGCTCCATGGAGATCTCCTGGAAATCGGCGTGGAGCGGTCGCCCCTTGACCGGATCCATCTGCAGCTCTTTGAGGATCACCGTAGAGGTCTGGGTCCCGTCGGCCCCATCCAGGGACAGGGTGATCAGGACGTTCTCGCCGGCCCCCAGGGCCGAGAGCAGTTCCTGCGGGTTCACCACCACGGGGATTGCCCCCCGCGCGCCGCCGTAGACGACTCCGGGGATTCGCTGCGCCCGGCGCAACCGCTTGGCCCCCGATTTCCCAACGACGGTTCGAACTTGGCCTTTCAGCTCCACCCGTGCCATGCGTGCCTCCAACCCCTGATTGACGATTGCCGAGTGCGGTCCCGGTCGCCCCCCGCGGCCGGGGACACCTCCACGCCGTGCGCCCGACACCCGGGCGCCACGCCCTCAGACGAAGAGCGAGCTGACCGACGTCTCGGTATGAATGCGGTGGATCGCTTCCGCCAGGAGCGGGGCCACCGACAGGACCGTGATCTTCTTGCTCTGCTGATCCTCCCGGAGCGGGATGGTGTTGGTGACCACCACCTCCTCGATCACCGACCCCTCCAATCGCTCGATCGCCTGCCCCGAGAGGACCGGGTGCGTGCAGCTTGCCAGGATCCGGCGGGCACCCTCCGCCCTCAGGGCGGAGACGGCCTGGATGATGGTCCCGGCGGTGTCGATGATGTCATCCAGCAGGATCACGTCCCGGTCCCGCACGTCGCCGATGACGTGCATGATCTTGGACTCGTTGGCGCCGGTCCGGCGCTTGTCCATGATGGCCAGCGACGTCCCCAGCCGCTTGGCGAAGGCCCGGGACCGCTCCACGCCGCCGGCGTCGGGGGCCACCACCACCAGCTCTCCCCAGGCATGCTGGGCCAGCCGCTGCTGGAAGTACTGCAGCAGCACCGGCGCCGCGAACAGATGATCCACCGGGATGTTGAAGAATCCCTGGATCTGCCCGGCGTGCAGATCCATGGTCAGAACCCGGTGGGCCCCTGCGGCGGTGATCAGGTCCGCCACCAGCTTGGCGGTGATGGGGACCCGGGGCTGCACCTTCCGGTCCTGCCGCGCGTACCCGTAGTACGGAATGACCGCCGTGATCCGGAACGCCGACGCCCGCTTCAAGGCGTCGATCATGATCAGGAGTTCCATGAGGTTCTGGTTGACCGGCGGGCAGGTGGGCTGGATGACGAAGACGTCGGCGCCGCGGACGTTCTGGTTCACCTGCACGAACACCTCGCCATCCGAGAACTGGGACACCTCCGCCTCGGCCAGGCGCGTCCCCAGGGAGTCGGCGATCTCCTGCGCCAGGTGCGGGTGGGCGCTCCCCGCGGTCAACACCAGTTCAGCGGGCATGGGCTGTCTCTCTCCCGGTAAGACCGGCATGGATTGGGTTAACCTGCATGCATCCCCCGGCATGGGCAGCCAGGTGGCTGGGGCGGGAGGATTCGAACCTCCGGATGCGGGATCCAAAGTCCCGAGCCTTACCGCTTGGCCACGCCCCAATCGCGACGTCCGGTGCATGCGCGAGATCCCGGCGCGACGGAGCCATCCCCCGCCCCGCCCGGCGTCGCCCGGGGCAACGCACGCCTCCGGCCGGCCTCATGCCATGGCGGCCAGGATCGGGTTGTGCGGGAGCGTCGTGACGGCCGCGGCAAAGGCCCCGCTCGCCTGTGCCCGGGCTGCCAGGGCGTGGCCGATCCCGGCGTCGGGTACCACGGCAAACAGCGACGCCCCGCTGCCGGACATGAGGACCGGCGAACCTCCGCCCTCTCGGAGGAGGGTCTGCAGCGCCCGAACTTCGCCCCGGTGCGGGAGGACCACCGCCTCCAGGCGATTGAAGGCCCAACTGGGCGGCCAGGCGAGGCGACCGCCGACAATGAAAGTGTGAATAGTAGCGCGTCGCTGCCAGTCTGTCAATTTTGAACTCGCCTCACGGTAGGCCCAGGCGGTGGAGATCGGCACACCCGGATTCGCCAGGACCAGCCATTGCGGCGGCCAGGGTGGGAGCGGAGTCAGGACCTCGCCCCGTCCCGTGGCAACCGCCAGCCCATCGCTGAGGAAGAAGGGGACATCGCTCCCCAGCTGGGCCCCGAGCCCGTGCAGGCTGTCCCTGGACTGCCCGAGATCGTACAGCCGGTTGAGCCCCACCAGGACCGCCGCGGCGTTGCTCGACCCGCCGCCCAGGCCTCCCGCCACCGGGATGTGCTTCTCCAGCTGGATGTGCACCCCGCCCCGCTGCCCGGTCGCTTCCAGGATCAGGGCGGCCGCCTTGTACGCCAGATTCCCACGACCCGGCGGCAGCTCGGCTCCCGTCACGCCGACCCGGATGTCGCGCGGGCTCCGGCGCAGGTGGACCCGGTCGCACAGGCCCACGAGCTGCATCACGGACTCAATCTCGTGGTAGCCATCGGGGCGGCGACCCACGACCTCCAGGAAGAGGTTGATCTTGGCTGGAGAGGAGATGACCAGTTCGTCCACGCGCGCTTCCTAGGGCGGGGTCCCGCCGCCCAGATCCAGGACGCGGGTCCGCCCGTCCGCGGGTCGCGGGAGCTCGAACAGCCACGGCTCCACCGGCTCGTTGAGCCGTACGGTCTCGTACCGGATGACCAGCCGGGTTCCGGCCGTGACCTCATCGAACTGGACCCCGAAAGGGACCGTGGCGCCGTGGAGCCGCCGGCGCTCGCCGAACTGAAAGCGCAAGAGGAGGCCGGCCGCCTCGCCCAGCTCCCCCCGCTCGACCCAGGTTCCGTCCGGACCCGTCCACATCCGCTGCCAGAAGGGGCCGTCCACGGACTCCACCCGGGTGCCGGTGGCCTCCGCGGTCACGCGGACGCGGGGGTCGCCCGGCTGGATGGGGAGCGGCGGCAGACCCACCAGGAGCCGCAGGAGCGGCCCGGGCGGGACGGGGAGCCGGACCAGCCGTCCCAAGGTCTCGCGGGTGGCCCGGCCGACGGCATACTCGTGCTGCGCCGGGGCGTAGGCCGTGAGGAGATCCCCCCGGATGGCCAGGAGGAGCACCACGGTCCCCATGGGGCTCAGGGCCTCCAGCCGGGCGCGGTCGGGCAGGGCCACCACGATGGCCTGGGTGCCCGACCCGCTCCCCGCCGGCCCGTCGTAGCGGATGCTCGCCAGACCTCGCAGGGTGGTGACGGCCGCCTCGTCGGCCGCCAGCCGCTCCAGCAGCGCCTCCGGCCGGTCCGCCAGGCCGGACGGCGCGGTTCGTGGCGGCTCAGGCACCACCGCGCAGGCCGCGACCAGGAGTCCCGCCAGCAGGAACAGCGGGGCTGCTCCGGCCAACGGGCGGGTCAGCGGGATCATTGAATGGTGCGGGGGGCGTCACGCGAGGTGCGCTGGCGGGCGTCCTCGAGCTTCTTGCGGAGGGTGTCGTTACTCGCGTCCAGTTCCAGCGAACGTTCCCACTCCCGGATGGCCTCCGGGAGCATGCCCTTCTTGGAATAGGCCTCCCCCAGGTGCTCGCGGATGGTGGCATCGTCCCGGCGAGAAAATTTCACGGCCCGCAGCAGTTCGGCCAGGGCCTCGTCGATCCGCCCCAGCTTGAAGTAGGCCCACCCCAGGCTGTCAATGAAGGCGCCGTTCTCCGGCTCCAGCTCCAGGGCCTTCTTCACCAGGGCCACCGACTCCTCCAGCTTGACGCCTTCCTCGGCGAACATGTAGCCGAGATAGTTGTAGGCATCGGCATGCTTCGGATCCAGCTCCAGCACCTTGCGGAAGGCCGTCTCGGCCCGGTCCAGCCGCCGGTTCCGCTCCAGCGCCGCGCCCAGCTGGTAGTGGAACTGCGGATTGGCGGGATCCAGGGCCACGGCCTTCTCGAACTGGAGGATGGCCTGCGCGTAGTCCTTCTTCTGGAGGTAGGTGGTGCCCAGCAGGTAGGGGACGTTCCCCTCGCGCGGGCGCAGGCGCGCCGCCTCGCTGAAGACCGCCATGGCCTGGTCGAACTTCTCCTGCTGGCCGTAGATGTACCCCCGGTGCAGGAGGGCATCCACGTACCGGCCATCCTGGGGCGTGAGCCTGCCCAGGACCTCCAGGGCCTCGTCGTACCGCTTCAGCCCTTCCAGCGTGAGGCCCAGGGCAAAGCGCGCCTCGCCGTTGGCCGGCTCCTTCTGGAGGACCTGCTGGAAGATGGCCAGAGCGTGGTCGAACTGTTTCTTCTCTGCCAGGATCTGGCCGACGCGCGTGAGCAGCATCAGGTTGCTCGGGTCGGCCTTGCGCAGCTCTTCGTAGGCTGCCAGGGCCGCATCCAGGTCGCCGCGGCGCAGGTGGACCTGGGCCAACCGCTCGCGGAATTCGCGATTCTGGGGATCCGCCGCCAAGGCGCGCTCGTACACCCGGGCTGCATCCTCGTACCGGCCCTGGACCTCGAAGGTCGTGGCCAGCCCGACCCAGGCCGGATCGAAGTCGTCGTTGCGCTCGAGGGCCGCCTGGAAGTAGTCCCGGGCCTTCGCCGGCTCCTTCAATTCCAGGTAGAGGCGACCCAGGCTGTAGCGCGCCAGGTGGCTGTTGGGATCCACCGTGGCCAGGGCCTCGAAGGTCTGGATGGCTTCCGGGAAGTTGCGCGTCTCGAGATAGAGGTTCCCCAGGAAGACGTACGCGTCGGCGCGCCGGGGCTCCAGGCGGATGACCTCCTGGTAATGCTTCTCCGCGCCGCGCACGTTCCGCAGTCCCTGGTAGACCGCGGCCATCAGCAGGTGGGCCTGAATGTGATTCGGCTCGAGGGTCAGGATCTCTTCGCCCTCCAGCAGGGCGGCCCGGTAATCCCCCTTCTTCAGCAGGAGCGCGGCCAGGTGGCTCCGCAGTTGCAACGAGCTCGGATCGTACCGCAGGGCCTCCCGTTCCCACCGCACCGCCTCGTCCAGATCCCCCTGGAGTTCCGCCGAGAGGCTCCGGATGTAGGCGTAGTAGGCCCGCTGATCCACGCGGCGGTCCGTGCGCACCGGCGTCGCGGGGGGGGCAGCCCCCCCCGCCTCGGACACGCGCGCCCCGCCCTGCTGCACCATGACCTCGGCACAGCCGGGCAGGAGGCCCACGGTCAGCACCGCGGCCACCGCCCAGACCAGGGTCATCATCTGCCGCATCGTCCTGTGCCGCATCGTCCTGCGTCCTCGTCGCGAGAAGCCGACGGCCGGGCCAGGCCCGGCCGTCACACATGCGTGACTCTAGCAGGCGTCCTGCGGACCGTCAATGCGAATCTGGGTTCCTCCGGCGTCCCGTCGCGCGCTGGCCCGCGGGGCGCGCGGAGGCGCGCAGGCGCTCCTCGATGGCGCGCCAGAGCTCGGGGACCCCCTCGCCTGTTTCGGCGGAGAAGAAGAGCGTCGCATCCAGGGCCGGCAGATCCAGCGCCCTGGCGGCCGCGGCGCGCGCGGCCGGCCGCGCTCCCCGGGGGACCTTGTCCGCCTTGGTGAGGACCGCCAGGGACGGCAGGCCCACGCCGCGCAGGAACGTCTGCAGCTCCCGATCCAGGGGAGTGGGAGGGTGGCGGGCGTCCAGGATGTGGATCACGCCGCGGAGCTGCGGCTGCTCCCTGAGGTAGCCTTCCACCAGGCCCCACCAGGCGTCCTTCAGGGCGCGCGAGACCTTGGCGTACCCGTACCCCGGCAGGTCCACGAACACGAACTGCTGGTTCACCGTGTAGAAATTGATGGTACGGGTCCGGCCGGGCGTGGAGCTGGTGTGGGCCAGATTCCGCCGGGAGAGCAGGCGATTGATCATGGACGACTTGCCGACGTTGGACCGGCCGGCGAAGGCGACCTCGGGCCAGGGGCCCCTCGGGAACTGGTCGGGCCGCCCCGCGCTCAGCAGGAATTCGGCCGTGTGGATACGCATGTCAGATCCTCGTGGGGAGGCCCGCGAATCGCCACGGGGAACGGCGGGGGCGGGCGCGACACCACTCCCTGCGGCGGACGTGTCGCACTCCTGCTGATAGCATGATCCCCGCGGGGCGTCAATGCGGGGCGCGTGACCCCCTCGAACCGGGGACGCATCCTGCGACATCTTGGATTGGGCTTGACCCCGTTTCTCCCTGCGTGCTAGAAGGTACAGGTCCGCACCCGCGGAGCCGCCCAGACCCGCCTGTCCCTCCACCCGGATCCGGTGGACGACCGCAGGGCCTCCGATCTGTCCCTTTGGCCAGTCCACCTGACGAGGAGCCCCATGGCCACCATCGCCGTGCTGCCCGGTGACGGCATCGGTCCGGAGGTGACGCGCGAGGCGGTGAAGGTCCTCCGCGCGACCGCAGGGCGTTTTCATCTGACGTTGGCGTTCCAGGAGGCACCCATCGGTGGGGGCGCCTACGACGTCGCGGGCACGCCCCTCCCCGACCAGACCCTGGCCGTCTGCCGGCAAGCCGATGCCATCCTGTTCGGCGCGGTGGGTGGTCCGCGCTGGGACACCCTCCCGCGCAAGGTCCGCCCGGAGCAGGGGATCCTGGCCCTCCGGAAGGCTTTCGATTTGTATGCCAATCTCCGTCCCGCCAAGCTCTTCCCGGCCCTGACGGATGCCTCCACCCTGAAGCGAGAGGTCATCGAGGGCGTGGACATCCTGGTGGTGCGGGAACTGACGGGGGGCCTGTACTTCGGCCAGCCCAAGGGCATCCAGACGGGCCCCGAGGGCGAGTGGGGGGTGGACACCCTGATCTATACGCGGCCGGAGATCGAGCGGATCGCAAAGGTGGCCTTCCAGGCGGCGGAGCGGCGGCGCAAGCACCTCACCTCCGTGGACAAGGCCAACGTCCTGGCCAGCTCGGAACTCTGGCGACGGGTCGTGACCGAAGTCGGCGTGGCCTTCCCCGAAGTCCGCCTGGACCACCTGTACGTGGATAACGCCTCCATGCAACTGGTGCGGCAACCCAAGGCTTTCGACGTCGTCGTGGCCGAGAACACCTTCGGGGACATCCTGAGCGACGAGGCCGCCATGCTCACCGGCTCCATCGGCCTCTTGCCCTCGGCGAGCCTGGGCAACGGCGTCGGCCTGTACGAGCCCATCCACGGAAGCGCTCCGGACATCGCGGGGCAGGACAAGGCGAACCCCATCGCGGCCATCCTCTCCGGTGCGATGCTTCTGGAGTACTCCCTCAAGGCCGGAACGGCCGCGACCGCCATCGAATCCGCCGTGAGCCGCGTGCTGGACCAGGGCTACCGGACGCCGGACATCCAGCAGCCCGGGACGCAGATCGTCGGAACCCGCCAGATGGGGGACCTCATTGCCGGGGCGGTCCTCGCTGGCTGAGGTGCGGTCATGAAAGAGCTGGCGCCGGAGATCCTGGTCGAGGAGAGCGAGACCTATGCCCGCGTCATCTTCAATCGGGCCCACGTGCGAAATGCCATCACCAGCCGGATGTGGGGCGACCTGCCGAAGCTTGTGCGCCGCCTGCACGGCCGGCGCACTGTCCGCGCCATCGTCCTGAGCGGCGCCGGCGGCAAGGCCTTCGCCTCGGGCGCCGACATCAGCGAGCTGCCCCGCTTCACCGATGCGAAAGCAGCCCGCGCCTACGAGACCCTCGTCGTGCGCGCCCTGGACAGCCTGGTGCGCTGCCCGCTGCCGGTGATCGCCATGATTCAGGGCTATGCCATGGGCGGGGGATGTCACATCGCGGCCGCCTGCGACCTGCGCATCGCCGGGGAATCGGCGCAGCTCGGCGTTCCGGCCGCCAAGCTGGGCGCGGCCGTGAATCCCGGCGTGGCCGCCCGCCTCGTCAGCCTGGTGGGACCCGCCGTGGCCAAGGAGATCCTGTTCAGCGGCCAGCCCCTGGACGCCCGGCGGGCCCTGCAGGTGGGGCTGGTCAATCAGGTGGTGCCGGACGCCGAGCTGGAAGGGGTCACCCTCTCCCTGGTGCGCCAGATCGGCGCCAACGCCCCGCTCACCATCCGCCATGCCAAGCAGGCGGTGAACTGGATCGCCATCGAGGGCCGCCGCCGCCCCCCGCGGGGGATCCAGCAGCACTTCGTCAAGGGGTTCAGCAGCCGGGATTTCAAGGAGGGTCTGGAGGCGTTTCTCGCTCGACGCCCGCCGAGATTCCAGGGACGGTAATGAGGATGCAACATGACCTACAGCGGTTTTGATCTCTCGGGAAAAGTGGCATTCGTGACCGGCGCCAGCCGCGGCATCGGACGGGCCATCGCCCTGGGCCTGGCGGAGTGCGGCGCCGATCTCTTCCTGTGCAGCCGGACGCTGCCCGACCTCCAGGCCGTCGCGCGCGAGGTCCGCACTCGTGGCCGGAAGGCCGAGGTCACCGCCGTGGACGTCGGGTCCGTCGAATCCATCCAGGCGGGTGTGGGCGCGGCGATCTATCTGGCCTCTCCGGCCTCGGACCTCGTCACCGGTCACCTCCTGATGGTGGATGGCGGCTGGACCGCGCAGTGATCCCGTCCTAGCGTCCCACGCCCCAAGCGCATCGGCTCATCCCTCTGCGCGAATCCATCCATGGCGCGCCGGTAGAGGCCGTGCTGGTCGAAGAGCGGCTGGAGATTCGGCGGGAGGCCTACTTGGCGGTGACCGCCGATCCCTCGGGGAATCCCTCGGCCTCCAAAAGGGGCTCTTCCCCGCCACCGGCGGCAAGCCGAAGGCGGACGGCTGATGGCTGACGGCTTCTTTCGGGCGGAGAAACGGAGATGAGTTTGGAGATCGGACTGCGCGGGCAAGCCACCATGCGAGTCACCCCCGACAAGACCGCCGAGGCCTGGGGCAGCGGCGACGTCCCGGTCTTCGGAACGCCCAGCCTGGTGGCATTGCTGGAGACGGCTGCAGTGAACGCCGTCGTCGGACATCTCGGCCCCGGCGAGACCACGGTGGGCACCTGGCTGGATGTGTCGCACCTCGCCGCCACCCCCGTCGGCGTTGAAGTATCTGCCGAGGCCGAACTGGTGGCGATCGAGGGGCGGAAGCTGACCTTTGCCGTGGTCGCCCATGACCCCCGGAACAAAATCGGCGAGTGTCGGCACGACCGGATGATCGTGTCCCGCGAACGGTTTCTGGCGAAGGTCCAGGGGAAATAGTGCCCCGGACAAGCGAGGCCGCCATCCATCGGCGTGGGGGGGTGACGCCTTCGTGGGCGCGACCTGGAGTGAGCTCTTGCCCCTGTTCGAGCGGGACCCCGAGACAAAGATGCTGGCCCTTTTCGGCGAGATCAGGACGACCAACGAGGAGGACGCCGCCGCCCTTTCGCGGGGCATGGGCACGGCCGGGGGCAAGATCGCCGCCCTGCGCGAGGCCGGGGTCCACGTGGTCGGGCATCTGGGCGACATCGGCCCCGCCCCTCGCCGGATCCTGGACATCCTGTGACTGCTCGTCGCGCCCCCCCTACCGGACCATTG
>JACQXP010000399.1 GCA_016208645.1 Candidatus Methylomirabilota bacterium
CAGATTACGCAGATAGGGGTATCCATTTGACTCAGGTTACCACTACATCTTGCGATCCCTGGGCTTTCGGCCCCGGGCGTGCTTGACCATCCGCGCGTAAGGGGTAGGCTCCACGGCCACCGCCTGCTGCAGCAGGCGGAAGAAGAGCTTGCCTCGGTGCCGGGAGGTCCGGCGGTTGAATCGGAACGTAAACTCGTCGAGGTAGTAGTCCAGATGCGCAGGACTCACGGCCCCTTGATGGGTGCCCAGCAGCCACCGCTTGAGCAGGGCCACCACCCGGTGGACGCGGGGCAGCAGGGCCACCGCTGCCCCTGGCCGCCGGCAGAGCGGGGCGACCTCGTGGGGGTACCCGTGTGCCTGCAGGCCGGTGTAGCCCTCCCAGCCATCGGTGCGCACGACGCTCCCCGGCGCGACGGCCGCGCGGACGAAGGGCTGCAGGCTGGCCGCCGAGGCATCCCGGACCCGCCGCATGCGGATCCGGCCGATCCCCGCGCCGTCCTCCTGGGCGGCCACGACGATCAGGATCTTCTTGGGCGTCCGCTTCCGGCCGTGCGCCCCCTCCCCCGGGCCCCCCAGGTACGCCTCATCCACCTCGACGCGTCCCGCCAGGCGGTCCCGGCCGGGCCGGACCATCCCCCGGCGGAGCTTGTGCAGCCAGGTCCACGCCGTCTGGTAGCTCCCCAGCCCCAGCACCCGCTGCAACCCCAGGGCACTGGCCCCGGTCTTCTGGCTGGTTACCCACCAGATGGCGCGGAACCACAGGGTCAGCGACTTGTGGGTGTCCTGGAAGATCGTCCCGGCGGTAACCGACGCCTGGTAGCTACACCCGACACACTGGAACAAGACGCGCCCCACCGGCCAGGCCTTCCCGTGCTGGCAGCGGGGGCAGCGGAACCCCGCAGGCCAGCGGAGCCGGAACAGGTAGTCCCGACAGGCGGCTTCGGTCGGAAAGGCGGCCTCGAACTCCGTCAACGTTCGCGGGTAGTCCTCCACGAGGCGACATACTATATGTCGGGGCTACCTGAGTCAAATGGATAGCCCTATAACCGTATTGAGGGATCGTATAATGAAACGTGGGGAACAGCATCATCCCGAAAATAACTGCTGCGACGGCGATGAGAAGTTTCTTCTGTTTTTCGTTCATTC
>JACQXP010000400.1 GCA_016208645.1 Candidatus Methylomirabilota bacterium
GAGCGGCGCCCATTCTCTCCGAGGCGAGGCTTCGGCTGTCGAGGATGGCTGCCGATGTTCCAGCGGATCGTCAAGCATTGCGAGAATCCGACTGACCTGTCTTCCCTACTTTACGATCAGCACGCTGCAGGGCGACAGCCGGCTGAGGTTCTGGGTCGTGCCTCCCATGACGCGACCGAAGACATTCGAGTGCCCCACGAACCCCACCACCAGAAGGTCAAAATCCCCTTCGCGCGCCGCCGTGATGACGGTCCCGACCTCGTGGCCCGGGACCACCTTGGAGTGCAGTTCGATGCCGTGGTCCCAGGCCATCTGTCGCGCCTCCCGCACCAGCTTCTCGAAGTAGGCGTCCCGCTCCGCCTTGGCCTCCTCGACCTCACCCAGCGTGGCCGCGTAGTACGGCAGCTTCTCCTCGACGCAGATGCAATGCAGCTCCGCATCCGAGCAATCGGCCATCTGGATGGCGGCCTTGAGGGCCTTCCGCGCCCCCGGTGAGCCGTCATAGGCGACCAGGATCCTCCGGTACAGCCCGCGACGTCGTCCGCGATTTTCCATCTCATTCCTCCTGCGCGGCCAGATGGACGCGCCGCTCCCGCATGGTCGAGGCCGTGGCCAGGGCGCCCTCCCGGCGCTCGCCCGCCTCGGGAGCCGGGTGGAAGAACCGCTGGGCGATCCAGGTCGGGACCACGGCGCTCAGGACCACCACCGTCACCAGGACCGAGAACTGGTCCTTCGTCAGGATCCCGGCATTCAGCCCGTAGAGCGACGAGATCGTGCCGAACGTGAGGCCGGTGCTCATCAGGAGCGTCGTATAGGTCGCTCCCTGCGGCAGGTACCGCCGGGCCGGCGGGTACACGGCCACGGCCTTGGTCAGGAGCTTGATTCCCAGGAGGCCCAGCATCAGGCCCAGGTTCGCTCCCACGGCCCGCAGCGACACGTTCATGCCCGATTTGACGAAGAAGAAGGGCGTGAGCAGCGCGAAGGCCACCACGCGGAACCGGCGCTGTTCCTCGCGGTGCGCGTGGAAGATCTTGGCCACCGCCAGCCCCAGGATGAAGGCCGGCAGGACCGCATGGCTCTCCGCCCGGTCGGCGAAATACATCAGGACCAGGAGCGCTGCGAAGGCCCCCTTGATCTCCGGCTCGATCACGCGGCCGCCATAGCGGGGAAAGAACCAGGGTTGCAGGCGGGGCATGATGATCTTCCCCAGCGTCGTGTGGGTCAGTCCGGTCTCCACCAGCACGGCGTACACCACCGCCAGCGAGGTCGTGGACAGGGCCACGCCGCAGATCTGCGCCGCCTTCCAGCTCCAGCCGAACGGGACGTTTCGCGTCCAGCACACCTTGCGGACCTCGGCGGGGC
>JACQXP010000116.1 GCA_016208645.1 Candidatus Methylomirabilota bacterium
ATCAGCGGCAACCGGGAGGTGGTGGAGGACGGTGTGAACGGCGTCCTCGTCCCACCCTGGGATGCGGGCGCCCTGGCCGAGGCCATCGCCCGGTTAGTCCGGGAGCCGGCGCTGCGCCTCGCCATGGGAGCCCAGAGTCGCCACAAAGCGGAGCGGCTGTTCGACGAGCGCAGGGTGTTCGCCGCCATCGATGCCATCTACCGGGACCGGCTGGAGACGTTGCGCCCGGCGCCTGCCCCGGCGGAGGAGGCGGCAACCCTGCCCGGGGGGCGCCGGTGACGGCCGTGCCGCTGGCGATCCTGGGGGCCGGTGGGCACGCCAAGGTCGTGATTGACATCGTGGAGCGGATGGGTGTCCACCGCATTGTCGGGGTGTTCGATGATGATCCCTCGAAGTGGGGAACGCAGGTATTGGGGTATGAGGTGCTCGGGGGGATTGATGAATTCATGCTGCACTGGAGATCGCGCTGCCCTAACGTCGTGATTGGGATCGGCAGCAATCGGGTTCGGCAGAAGCTCTACCGCAGACTTTCCGAGGGGGCGTTTCTTGTGACGACCGCGATCCACCCCACCGCGGCTGTGGCGCGGGACGTGGAGATGGGGGAGGGCAGCGTCGTCATGGCCCAGGTGGCGGTGAACCCGGGGTGTCGGATTGGCCCGTGTGCGGTCCTCAACACTTCCGCCAGCGTTGACCATGACTGCATCCTGGGCGAGTGCGCGTTCATTGCCCCGGGGGCGCATCTCGGCGGGAACGTGCGAGTCGGTGACCTCTCGTTTGTCGGGACAGGGGCGTCCATCATCCCGGGTCAGACCATCGGCCGGAATGTGACCGTGGGGGCAGGCGGGGTCGTTATTACCGACGTCCCCGATGATGTGACCGTGGTTGGCCTGCCGGCACGCGTGGTGAACCGAGCAGGGCGGACCCCTGGAGGCGAGAAGCGATGAAGGAATCTCCTGAGGACGGTCAGGTGGCGATGCACGTCCCGCTCTCCCGACCCTGGTTCGACGACGACGAGCCCCGGGCGGCGGCCGAGGTGGTTCGCTCGGGCTGGCTCATCTCGGGCCCGGTGGTGGCGGAATTCGTACTGTCTCGACCCGAAGGACGCCGAGCGGAAGATCACGCCGCGGACCAAGGTCATCATCCCGGTGCACTATGCCGGCCACGCTGCCGACATGGATGAGATCATGGAGCTGGCCAGGCGGAACGGCCTGCGGGTCCTGGAGGACGCGGCAGAGTCCCACCTCGCCCTGTACCGGGGGGGCGCCTGCACCGGGACCATCGGTGACATGGGCATCTTCAGCTTCACCCCCTCGAAACCCATGACCACCGGGGAAGGGGGGATGATCGTGACCCCGGACCCTGAACTGGCGGCGCGGTGCCGCCTTCTGCGAGATTTCGGGGACACCGGAAAGTTTCGATGGGAGGTGCTGGGCTTCAACTTTCGGATGCCGGAAGTAATGGGGGCCATCGGTCTGGTGCAGCTCGCCAAGCTGGACCGGGCGGTGACCCTGCGGCGCGCACTGGCCGCCCGCTATACTGAGGCTTTGGGCGACGAGGAGGCGGTCATCCTGCCGACGCTCCGCACGCCGGAGGACGGCAACTTCCAGCTCTACACGATCCGTCTGCGGCCCGAGCGGTTGACGGTGGATCGGGATGCTGTCATCGGGGCACTTGGGGTGCGCGGCGTTGGCGCCCGGTTGTACTACCCGCCGCTTCACCCCCAGGGGGTGTTCGCACGGGACGGAGACCGGCCGAGGGACGACGAGTTTCCGAACGCGATGACGTTCGGCCGGACGGCGCTGTCGCTCCCCATCTTTCCAACGCTGAGCGCGGTGGAGCAGGAGTACGTCATCGCGGTCCTGATGGACACCCTGCGGGCGCACAGGAGATAGCCATGAGCGAAAAGGAGGCGATATGATCGAAGGCAAGCGCGTCCTCATCACGGGTGGGGCGGGATTTCTTGGCACCGCGCTGGCCGAACGGCTGCTGGACCGGAACAAAGTTGTCCTGTACGACTGTCAGCTCGAGGGCATGCCGCTCACCTACAGCCCGATCGTCGGCCACCCCAACCTGCTCACCATTCGTGGCGACGTCCGGGACTATGAGGTTCTGTCGCGCGAGGTGGAGAAGGCCCACATCGTCGTCCACCTCGCCGCTATCGTGGGGGTCAGCGACGTCCTGCGGCGTGGTCGCGAAACCATCGAGGTCATCGTCCTCGGGACGTCCAACGTTCTGCGGGCCGCCGAGTGTAACCAAGCCCTGGAGCGCATGGTGTATCTTTCAACTAGCGAGGTCTTCGGCCCGAACTCGTTTCGCGCCCACGAGAATTCACACCCGACAGTTGGCCCCGTCACCGAGGCCCGCTGGACATACTCCATCGCGAAGCTCGCCGGTGAACACCTGGTGCACTCGTACAAGATGGAGGCTGGGTTGCCCACGGTGATCATCCGGCCGTTCAATGTCTTCGGACCGAAGCGGCTGGGGGATCATGTCATAGTTCGATTCATCATCAATGCGCTGCTGAACACAGATCTCGAGGTGCACGGGGACGGGTCGCAGATCCGGTCGTGGTGTTATATTGAAGACTTCTTGGACGGCATGCTGGCCGCGCTGACCCGGAAGGAGGCCATCGGCGAGGACTTTAACCTCGGCTGTGCGGAGAACACGCTCACCATCTACGACCTGGCTCGGCGGGTCATCCGGCTGTGCAAATCGTCCTCTCAGATCCGGTTCGCTGAGGTTTCCTTCACGGATATTGACGTTCGTGTTCCTCGGCTTGACAAGGCAAGGCGCCTGCTGGGATACCAGCCCCGCTACGATCTGGAAGAGGCATTGGTCCACACCATCCACTGGTATCAGGATCACCTCGATGCAATGGCCCTTCGTTTTGCCAAATAGTGTGCTCCTTCTTCTCATGGCGTTTGTCGCGGCCGCCTTGCTGGCGGCAGGCTTGACCCGGGTACACCTGTCGTTTGGCCGCCGGCTGGGTCATGCGGCGTCGCGCGACTCCTTCCACCCCATTGCTGTGCCCCTATCGGGAGGCGTCGGGATCTGGGTAGCCATCCTTGTGGCAACTGTCTTCGTGGGGGACGGTGGCGCTGTTCACTGGTTAATCCTTGGCCCCAGCCTGGCCATGTTTGCGGTGGGCTTGTGGGACGATCTCAGGCCGCTGACACCCCAGGGCAAGCTCCTT
>JACQXP010000117.1 GCA_016208645.1 Candidatus Methylomirabilota bacterium
CGGGATTTCATCCGGCTGGTCCGCATCCTGCGGGGGGCGGAGCGGCACGGTGGGGCAGCGAAGTCCTGAACACCACCAATGGAAAACGGACAACGGACAACGGACAACTGACAACGGATCATTGACCTCCGAGAACCTGGCCGGTTGTCCGTTGTCGTTTTTCCAGTTGAAATTGCGATGGGTCCCGTCGCCTCGACGCATTGGCCCGTCAGGGCAGACAAGAAGGACGGGCGGGTTTCCTGAGCGGATTGCGAGCCTTGACATGGGCCCCGGCCCCACACGATAATGGCGAAAACGAAGACGTCGGGTGGCGATCCGGTCGCTGCCTTCCCCGGCCCTGCCCCTGAGATTCCCGTGGACCAACGCGCGGCCCACCTTCTCGTCACGGTCGCCGATCTCTACTATCTCCAGGACAGGACGCAGGCTGAGATCGCCCGGGCACTCAAAATGTCCCGCCCCCACGTTTCCCGTCTCCTGAAGCGGGCGAGAGAGACGGGGATCGTGACCATCTCGGTCCGCCCGCCGTTCGGGCTCTCGACCGGGCCGGCCGAGAAACTCGGCAAGCTCTTCCCTCTCCGCGACGTGCGGGTGGTCTCTGCGGGAGGCGCCCCGCTGCCGCGCGTCGCCGAGGCGGCGGGGAGCTACTTGGCCAGCCGGATCCAGCACGAGTCCGTGGTCGGCGTGTCCTGGGGGCGCACGGTCCGGATGATCGCCGATGTCGTACCCAGCGATCCGCGCCGGTCCGTGGAGGTCGTGCCGCTGGTGGGCGGCATGGGCCCCGTCGGCAACGAGATCCATGCCAACGAGATCGCCCGCCGGCTGGCCTCGCGCCTGGGGGGAACGTATTACGTGCTGAATGCGCCGGCGCTGGCCGAGCGCGCCGATGCCCGCGCCATGCTGGTCCGCGATGCCACCGTGCGGGGCATCCTGGAGCGGGGCCGGAAGGCGGACGTCGCCGTCGTGGGGATCGGGGGCATGGTAGCCAGCTCGACGCTGGTGCGCTCGGGCTACCTCCAGCCCGATTCCCTGCGGCGCCTGCGGGCCTCGGGGGCCGTGGGGGACATCTGCAGCCGATTCTTCGGAAAAGATGGCGCCCCGTGCCCGTCCCCCCTCACGGACCGCGTGGTGGGAATCGAGTTGAAGGACCTGCGGCAGCTCCCCTGGGTGGTCGGCGCGGCGGTGGGGGCGGAGAAGGCGCCGGCGATCCTGGGGGCGCTCCGCGGCGGCTACATCAACGTGCTGGTCACGGATGAAACCACGGCGCGCGCCGTCCTGCGCCTGGCGCGGGCTCAAGAATGAGGAGTGGAGATGGCGACGCGCATTGACATGCCCCAGTTGGGCCTGACCATGGAGAGGGGCACCATCCTGCAGTGGTTGAAGGCTGAGGGGGACAGGGTCCAGAAGGGGCAGCCCGTGGTGCTGATCCAGACGGAGAAGGTGGAGTACGAGGTGGAGGCGCCCGGAGCCGGGACGCTCCTCAAGGTCGTCGCCAAGGAGGGGGCGGAGCTGCCGGTGGGCTCTTTGATGGGGATCCTGGGACAGTCCGGAGAGGACGTGTCGGGGCTCCTCGGCGCGCCAACTGGCCCAGAGCCAGGAACCACGAACCACGAGCCACGAGCCACGAGCCACGAGCCGAGAGCCGAGAGTGCCCCGGTCGGGGGGGCAGCGGGTGAGCGCATCAAGATTTCGCCCGTGGCGAGGAAGCTGGCGCAGGAGCATGGCATCGACATCGCCACCCTATCTGCCTCCGGCCCCGACGGGCGCATCGTCCGGGAGGATGTCGAGCGGGCGATCGCGACGAAGAGCAGAGAGCAGAGAGCAGAGAGCCGAGAAGAAGCAAAGGCGATTCCGGAAATTATCCCGCTCACCGGCATCCGCAAGGTGATCTTCGACCGGATGGGGCAATCGTGGCGCGAGGCGGCGCGGGTCACGCTGTTCGCCGACGCCGACATGACCGAGATCGCCCGGCTCCGCCAGGAGAAGGGCACCGAGTGGGAGCGGCGCTTCGGGATCAAGCCCTCCTACAGCGACCTCATCCACATGGCCGTGGCCAAGGCCCTCCGGGAAGAGCCCCGGATCAACTGCCGGCTGGACGGCCAGGGGGTCCGCGTCCGGAAAGAGGTCAACCTCGCCTTCGCCGTTGATCTGGGAGAGGGGCTGCTGGCGGCCGTGATCCGGGACGCCGACAGGAAATCCCTGGGCGACCTGGCCAAGGCCGCCAGGGATCTGGCGGAGCGCGCGCGGGCCGGGCGGTTGACGCCGGACGACATGGCGGACGGGACCTTCACCGTGTCCAACCTCGGCGGTCTCGGGGTGGAATACTTCACGCCCATCATCAACCCGCCACAGGCCGGGATCTTGGGCGTGGGGAAGATCCAGGAGAAGCCGGTGGTGCTGGGCGGCGGCATCCACGTCCGGTCCATGATGACCCTCTCCTTGGTCTTCGACCATCGGCTGGTTGATGGGGCCCCGGCGGCGAAGTTCCTGGCCAAGGTAAAGGAGTTCTTGGAAAACCCCGCCTGGGCCGCCTGAGGACACTCCCCTCAACCTCACCTTCTCCCCCACCCAGAGGGTACCCGGGAGAAGGAAGGGATGAGGGGGAAAAGGGGGCGGGGACAGGCTCTGAAAGAATACGCCACCGTGATTTGCAAGGTGGATTCTAGGATGACGGCGAGGACGGTTGAGGCGGGTGCTGGCGTGGCCTGGCAGGTCCTGGACCTGGGACTCCGCCCGTTCGCGGCGGTGTTGCGCCAGCAGGAGGAGCTGGTCCGCCAGCGCCTGCTGGGCACGATCCCGGACACGCTGATCCTGGTGGAGCATCCACCGGTCGTGACGCTGGGACGCGCCAAGCAGCGCGGGAACCTCCTCCTCGATCCGGGCGCCTTGTTCGCCCGAGGCATCGAGTATTTCGAGATCACGCGGGGAGGCGATGTCACCTACCACGCGCCGGGCCAGCTCGTGGGCTATCCCATCTTCGACCTGCGCTGGCACGGCCGGGACGTGCTCCGATTCTGCCGGGGGATGGAGGCGGCCCTGATCGCGGCCCTGGGGGATTTCGGCATCCTGGCCGGCGCGGTTCCCGGAAAAGCGGGCGTGTGGGTCGGGGAGAAGAAGATCGCCTCGCTGGGGATCTCGGTTCGCCGCTGGGTCACCTTCCACGGATTCGCCCTGAACGTCTCCACGGATCTCGCCGGCTTCGAGGTGATCCGGCCGTGCGGGGAGGATCCGGGCGTCATGACCTCCATGGCCGCCAGTCTCGGAAGTCCGGCCTCCATGGACGAGGTCCGGCGCCGCGTGACGATCCGGTTCGCCGAGACGTTTTCCCTCGCCGAGGGTGCTTCCCTTGCAAGATGACAGGAGGCCCTTCATGGTGTTCCCACGAATGTTCCGCGTCAAACAGCGATTCGAGGGTCCGATGCTCCACGACATCCCGGCGGCGATCCGCGAGACCATGCGGGGCCTGCACCTCACCGACAAGGTGAAACCGGGGGAGAGCGTGGCCGTCACCGCCGGCAGCCGGGGCATCGCCAACATTGACCGGATCACCCGGGTGGTGGTGGACGAACTCAAGGCCCTGGGCCTCTCCCCCTTCATCGTGCCGACCATGGGGAGCCACGGAGGGGCCACGGTCGAGGGACAGCGCAAGGTGCTGGAGCATTACGGGATCACCGAGGCCAGCATGGGCTGCCCGGTCCGCTCCAGCATGGAGGTGGTGCAGATCGGCGAGGTGAAGGGCATCCCGGTCTTCTGCGACCGGAATGTCTGGGGGGCCGATCACGTCGCGGTGGTGGCGCGGATCAAGGCGCACACGGATTTCCAGGGGGAGATCGAGAGCGGCCTGTTCAAGATGATGGCCATCGGCCTGGGCAAGCAGCGCGGGGCCGAGCACTACCATCGGGCGGGCCATCACTATAATTACGCCGAGATCTTCCCCCTGGTGGGCAAGACGGTCCTGGAGAAGGCCCGGATCCTCTTCGGCCTGGGGATCGTGGAGAACGCCTACGAGCAGACGGCCAGGGTGCAGGCGCTGCTCCCCAAGGACTTCGAGGAGGGAGAGAAGGCCCTGCTGCGGGAGGCCAAGGCGTGGATGGCGAAGCTGCCCTTCGACGTCATGGATTTGCTCATCGTGGACGAGATGGGCAAGAACATCAGCGGGTCCGGGATGGATACCAACGTGATCGGTCGGCCCTTCGTGCAGAAGGTGCTGGACCGGCCGAAGGTCCGCCGGCTCTTCGTCCGCGACGTCACGCCGGAGAGCGAGGGGAACGCGGTGGGGATCGGCATGGCCGACATGACGACCCGCCGCCTGGTGACCAAGATCAACTATCAGGCCATGCACATGAATGCCATCACCTCCGGGGTGCCGGAAGGGGCCAAGGTCCCCATGGCCTTCGAGACGGACCGGGAGGCCGTCCAGGTGGCCCTGGGGATGATCGGCCTGACGCCCCCGGAACAGGCGCGGGTCGTCCGCATCAAGAACACGCTCCATCTCGCGGAGATGGACGTCTCGGAGGCGTTGCTTCCCGAGGTGAAGGCGCACCAGCGGCTGAGCCTGGTCACCCAGCCGGCGCCGCTCGTCTTCGACGACGCGGGCAACCTGCCGCCGTTCTAACGGCAAATGACCAATGGCCAATGAGCCAATGACCAACGGGTTCTCAGTTCGATTGGGATTTGGTCATTGGTCATTGGACATTTGAATCCGGAGGGCGTGATGCCACAATATTTCATTGACCCGAAGGCGCTTCCCACCAAGGAGATCGCCCCGGGCACGCAGATCCGGGTGGCCTACGGCGACAAAATCATGCTCTCCTTCGTGGAGATCAAGCCAGGGTCCCTGGTTCCCCTGCACAGCCACCCGCACGAGCAGGGCGGCGTCTGCCTGGAAGGGTCCTTTGAGTTCACCATCGGGGGCGAGACCCGGATCGTACGGAAAGGGGAGGGCTGGATGATCCCCGGCGGCGTCCTGCACTCGGCCCGGGGCCTGGACGGGGAGGCCTACGTCCTGGATATCTTCTACCCGCACCGCGAGGAGTACAAATAACCAACGACGTGCTGCTGTGCTGCGGTTCGCGGTTCTGACGGCGGCACTGCATCACGGCAGCGCGGCAGCACGCCGCAAGAAAGGAGACTACCATTCAGAACCCACTGAAGACCAAGCTGGCGCGGGGGGAGGCGGTCTGGGGCACCTTCGTCTTCGAGTACGGGTCGCCGGCCGTCCCCCGCATCATGAAGGCCGCGGGCTGGGATTACATCCTGATCGACACGGAGCACGCCAGCTTCGGCATGGAGACCGTGGGGAACCTGCTCCACGTCTCCTCCGCCATCGGCCTCCCGGCCGTGGTCCGGGTCCCCGAAGCGCAGCGATCGCTCCTGTCGCGGCCGCTGGATGCCGGGGCCCTGGGCGTCATGGTGCCCCGCGTGGAAAGCCGGGCCCAGGCGGAGCAGATCGTCAAGTACGCCCGCTACTTCCCCCTGGGCGATCGGGGCGTGGCCCTGGGCACCGCGCACACCGCCTACCAGGCGGTGAACGGCAAGCAGTTCATCCGCGAGGCGAATACGGAGATCCTGCTCATCATGCAGGTGGAAACCCGGAAGGGGATGGAGCACCTGGACGAGATCCTGTCGGTGCCGGGCCTGAGCGTGGCCTACCTCGGGCCCCATGACCTGTCCACCTCCATGGGTATTCCGGGGGATGTGGGCCACCCGCGGGTCGTCCAGGCCATCACCGCCTTCCTCCGGGGCTGCAAGCGGCACGGCGTCATCCCGGGGATCTGGGTGGACTCGATCCGGGACGGGCGGAACTGGATGCGGCGGGGGGCACAGTTCATGACTTACGGCGCCGACTTCAGCATGGTGCAGGAACGGAGCAAGACGGTGCTGGACGCGCTGCGGACACCAGGGAGGACCCATGCCCGACGCCCCCGCTAGATTCACGGCGGTCAGCACCGATCACCACCGCTTCCCCATCGGGGTGGAGCGGGACATCCTGGCCCAGGTGGACTGCACCTTGATTCCTGCCGTCTGTAAGAGCGAGGAGGAGATCATCGCTACCTGCCGCGACGCCCACGCCATCCTCACCTCCAGGGCCAAGTTTACGCGCCGGGTGATCGAGGCACTGAAGGAGGTGCTGGTGATCTCCCGGTACGGCATCGGGGTGGACACGGTGGATATCCCCGCGGCCACCGAGCACGGCATCATCGTGGCCAACGTGCCCGACTTCTGCTTCGACCAGGTGGCCGACACGGCCATGAGCCTGATCCTCTCGGTGCCGCGCAAGGTGACCTACCTCAGCACCCTGATCCGCCAGGGGGTGTATAACCGCGAGCGGGCCAAGCCGATCCATAATTTCCGGGGCGCCACGCTGGGCCTCGTCGCCTTCGGCAACATCCCCCGGAACCTTACCTGGAAGGCCGTCCCCTTCGGATTCCGGATCCTCGCCTACGATCCCCACGTGAGGCCCGATGCCGTCCGGGAGTATCCGGTAACCCTGGTGGACTTCGATACCCTGCTGCGGGAGTCGGACATCGTGTCGGTCCACACGCCCCTGACGGACGAGACCCGGCACATGTTCAACGAGGCGGCCTTCCGGAAGATGAAGCCTTCCGCCTACTTCCTGAATATCGGACGCGGGCCGGTGCACGACCAGAAAGCCCTGTACCGGGCGCTCAAGGAGGGCTGGATCGCGGGCGCCGGCCTGGATGTCCTGGAGAAAGAGCCGCCCGACCCGGACGATCCCATCCTGACCCTGGACAACGTGGTCTTCACCCCGCATTATGCCTCCTATACGGAGGAGGCCTATCACGAGCTGCGGGTCAAGACGGCCGAGAATGCCGCCGCCGTCTTGCGCGGGGAGTTTCCGAAGTATCTGTACAATCCGGAGGTCAGGGAGAACGCGCGGATGCTGAACCGTCGTTAACCACCCGGTGCTGCTGTGCTGCGGTGCTGCAGTTACCGTAAGATGACAGCAGCACGGCAGCACTGCAACACGGCAGCACGCCTCACATGAAAGGAGGAACGGATCATGCGCCTGAAGGGAAAGAAAGTGGCGGTGCTCGCCGAGAACATGTACCAGGAGATGGAGCTCTGGGTGCCCTACTACCGGCTGAAGGAGGAGGGGGCCGACGTCAGGGTGGTCGGCCCGGAGAAGAAGACTTACACCAGCAAGATGGGGTACCCGGTGACCGCGGATGTAGCGGCGTCCGAGGTCTCGGCCAAGGATTTCGACGGGCTCGTGATCCCCGGCGGCTTCGCCCCGGACCTGCTGCGGCGGCACAAGGCGATCCTGGACCTTGTCAAGGGCTGCTTCCAGCAGGGAAAGCCGGTGGCGGCCATCTGCCACGCGGGCTGGGTGCCGGCCTCCGCGGGGATCCTGAAGGGGAAGACGGCCACCTGCTTCTTCGCCATCAAGGACGACGTGATCAACGCTGGTGCCAAGTACGTGGACGAAGAGGTCGTGGTGGACGGCAACCTGATCACGTCGCGCAAGCCCGACGACCTCCCGGCCTTCTGCCGGGAACTGGTGAAGGCCCTGGAGAAGTAGGCGAAAACGGTGCTGCGGTTCGAGGTGCTGCGGTGCTGCGGTTGAGACCCGAACGGGCACTGCAGCACCGCGGACCGCAGACGTCGAACGTAGAACCGCGAACTTCGAACCTCAGCACTGTGCGGGAGCGCTCATGACCCTCCCGAAGATGTACCGGATCCGGCAGAAGCTGGATCCGCCGGCCGTGGCCGACGTGGCCGCCGCGGTGCGGGCCGAGATCGCCGCGCTGGACCTGCGGGGACGCCTGAAGCCCGGTGGGCGCGTCGCCGTCACCGGGGGGAGCCGGGGCGTGGCCAACATCGCCACGATCCTGCGGGCCACCTGCGACAGCCTGAAGGAGCTGGGGGCGAAGCCGTTCATCGTGCCGGCCATGGGCAGCCACGGCGGCGCCACGGCCGAGGGCCAGGTGCAGGTCCTGGCCCGCTACGGCGTGACGCCCGAGAGCATGGGGGTCCCCATCCAGTCCTCCATGGAGACCGTCGAGATCGGGCGGATGTCCTGGGGCCTGCCGGTCCTGGTGGACCGCCACGCCTATGAGGCGGATCACATCGTCCTGGTGAACCGGGTCAAGCCGCACACCAACTTCCGCTGCCACGTGGAGAGCGGCCTGATGAAGATGCTGGTCATCGGGCTCGGGAAACACCAGGGGGCCCTGCTGGCTCACCGGGCCGCGGTGGACATCGGGCTGGACCGGATGATCCCCGAGGTGGGCCGCTACTCCCTGTCGCGGCTCTCCATCCTCTTCGGCCTGGGCGCGGTGGAGAACGCCCGGCACCAGACGGCCCGGGTCCAGGCCATGCTGCCCGAGGTCCTGGAGGAGACCGAGGCCCGTCTGCTGCGCGAGGCCTGGCATCTGCTGGGCCGGATCCCCTTCGACTTCCTGCACCTGCTCATCGTGGACGAGATCGGGAAAGATGTCAGCGGGACCGGCATGGATCCCAACGTGATCGGCCGGATGTACTTCTTCCCCAACGAGGAGCCCAAGAGCCCCCGCTACGTCCGCATCCTGGCGCGCGACCTCACGCCCATGACCGCGGGGAACGCCGTGGGGATGGGCCTGGCGGATTTCGGCACGCGCCGGCTGGCCAACAAGGTCAACTTCCACTACACCTACACCAATGCCCTCACCGGCCTCTCGCCCATGCGCAGCAAGCTGCCCATCATCTTCGAGACGGACCGGGAGGCCATCCAGGGCGCCCTGAAGACCATCGGCCTCACGGAGCCGCCGGATGCCAAGGTGGCCCGGATCCGGAACACCCTGGCCCTGGAATACCTGCAGGCCTCCGAGGCCCTGCTGCCCGAGATCGAGGCACGACCGGACCTGGAGATCCTGGACGGGCCCTTCGAATTCCAGTTCTCGGAGGCGGGCGACCTGGTGGACCCGGCTCCCTTTCCGTTCGGGGAGCGCTCTCCTGGACCACCTCGAGATTGAGGGCCGCGTGGCGATCCTGGCGGGCTTGGCGGCAGCCGGCATGCGCATCACCGAGGGGGCGGCTTTCAGCGGGATGAAGCGCTGAGCATGCCGGCCGACACCTCTCTGTTCACCCGCCCCTTCGTCATCACCTGCCTGGCCACGTTCTTCTTCTACCTCAGCTTCTACCTCCTCCTGCCGACGATGCCGCTGTACGTGGCCGGCAAGGGCGGGACGCCCGCCCAGCTCGGCCTCGTCTTCGGCCTCTTCGCCTTCATGGCCATGGTCCTCCGGCCCCCGGTCGGCTGGTTCATTGACACCCGGGGAACCCGTCTGGTGCTCCTGGCGGGGATGGCGATCTTCCTGGTGGCGTCCCTGGGATACACGGCCGCCGGATCGGTGGAGACGGTCCTGGCCCTTCGCCTGTTTCACGGGATGGGGATGGGCCTGTTCCCGACGGCAGCGACGGTGCTGGTGGCGGAGGTGGCGCCGCCCGCCCGCCGGGGCGAGGCCATGGGCTGGTTCGGCATCGCCAACAGTGCAGGACTGATCATCGGCCCGGTGGCCGGGACGGCCCTGGCCGCCCGGATGGGATTCCCGGCCCTCTTTCTTTCGGCCGGGGGGATGGCGGCGCTGGGCCTGGCGTGCACCGCGATCCTCCCCCGCGTAGGAAGGCAGCCCGAGGCGCGCGGGCGGGCCGTCCGCTGGCGCGACTTCTTCAGCCGCGCCGCGATCTTCCCCTCGGCCATCCTGCTGTTCCTGTATCTCCCGTACGGCGCCCTGGTCTCCTTCATCCCGATCATCGCGACCCGCCGCGGGCTGGGAAACCCAGGCGTGTTCTACACGATCTTCGCCCTGGCGGTCCTCCTGGTCCGGGCCAAGGCCGGCCGCCTCTCGGACCGCCGCGGCCGGACCGCCGTCATCCTGCCCGGGATGCTGGTGGCCGCGCTCGCCTTTGCGGTGCTCGGGCTGACGTCCGGTCCGATCGGGGTGCTGGCGGGCGGGGCGGCGTACGGGATCGGCTTCGGCGCCGTCCAGCCGGCGCTCCTGGCGCTGACCGCGGACCGGGTCCCGCTGGAAGAGCGGGGGAAGGCCATGGGGACCTTCTATACCGCCTGGGAGCTTGGCATCAGCGCCGGCTCCATCGGCTCCGGCCTGCTCCTCCAGGTCGTGGACTTTCCGGTGATGCTGCTGGCCAGCTCGGCCATCGTGGTGGCCGGGGCCATGCTGACGCTCCTGGCGCGCCCGGCCGCCGCCCCGCGGCCGGCGCCGTGACCCCGATGTTGCGTGGGCGTCCACAGCGGGGTGTTCGAGGTGTGGTGATTCCCTTGTGGAGATGCCGCGCACCGTTCCCTGGTGGTCGCCGGTCCGGCTACCACACGACGCGGACCAGGCCAGAATCGGTAATCCTGGAATCGGCAGTGATCAGTGGCAGGTCCAGGGCCAGGGCGGTAGCAACGATCAGCCGGTCAGAGGGGTCGGTGAGAATCGTCAGGCCATAGGCGGCCTTGACGACCTCGATGTCGAGGGGGTGAATGTTGTAGTTGGGGATGCTGGCGAGGGTATCCCACCATTGGGCGAACGAGGGCCGGAGGGTGATCGCCCCGTCCTCGGCCAGCAAACCTGTTTCCCATGCGACAATCGTCGGAACGATGATGTTGTCGCGGCCCTCCTCGCATCGCCGGAAGATCCGGCGTGCCGGGGGGGACAGCCGGCCGGCGCTCAACCCGCTGTATCGGAGAAGGGCCTGCGTATCCGTGACATACTCACCCACGCTCACCCGCCTCCCCGCCGCCACATTCGGGTCCGGATCCTTCGGAGAGCAGCCTCGAGGTCACCGTGGATCTCGACCGTTCCCCGCAAGGTCCTCCGTGGGGAGCGGCTGGGTCCGGCGATCAACGCCTTGCCGCGGGCCACGGCTGATGGTCCTACTAAGAGGAGGCCAATGGTGCGGCCGCGCCTGGTGATCTCGACAGCCTCGGGCTGCCGGGGACCGCGCAGCAACGTGCACAGTTGGCCCCTGATCTGGGTGACGGACATTCGGGGGTGTCTTGCCGGCATGGCGAATCCTCCTGTACAGAACAACTGTACACAATCTACCCGGGGGCGTGGGTAGACGTCAAGCGGATTTTTGCCCCGCACAGCCAGGCCGGCCCGCGTCTCCCGATTCCTGACCGCCTCTCGGTCAAAAACCGTTGGTCTCCTCCGGGTTCTCTGCTAGCATCTGCGCTGGTGAGGGTTGCGTTCTCCGCCAGACATTCCCATGCGACTGCTCGAATACGAGGCCAAACAGATCCTGCGGGACCGGGGATTCGAAATCCCCCGGGGGATCGTGGTGCGCCGGGCCGGCGAGCTCGACCAGGCCCTGCCCTCCGTTTCCTTTCCGGCCATGGTCAAGGCCCAGGTCCCGATCGGGGGACGGGGCAAGGCGGGCGCCGTGATCCGGGTGGAGGACGCCCGGGCGGCCCGGGACGCGGCGGAACGGTTGCTCTGCGGGCACGTCCGCGGCTACCCGGTCGAGGCGCTTCTGCTGGAGGAGGCCGTCTCCATCCGGGGCGAGTTCTTCCTGGCCGTCACGTACGACACGGTCGAGAAGCAGGCGATCCTGCTCGCCAGCGGCGCCGGAGGTGTGGACGTCGAATCGCCGGGCCAGGCATCCCCCGATCGGATGGTCCGCCGCGTCCTGGATGTCCGGCGGGGTCTCCACGAGTTCGAGGCTCGCCAGGTTGCGGCGAAGGTCGGCCTGGCCGGGCGCGACCTGTTGGGTTTCGCCGGGGTGGTCCGGCAGGCGGCGGACGCCTTCCTCGGGTTGGATTGCACCCTGCTGGAGATCAATCCCCTGGCCCGCACCGACGAGGGAAGATTCGTGGTCGCCGACGCCCACCTGGAGGTGGATGAGGACGCCCTGTACCGTCAGCCGCATCTGGAGACAGGCTACCGGATTCCGCGGCGCGAGGCGTCGGGGCGGGCGCCCACGGAGTTCGAGCGTCGGGCCGCGGAGGTGGACGCCATTGACCACCGGGGAGTGGCGGGGCGGGTGATCGAGTTCGACGGGAACCTGGGCCTCTTGATCGGAGGGGGCGGGGCGAGCCTGACCGCCTTCGACGCCATCCGCCGCCACGGGGGCCGGCCCGCCAACTACTGCGAGATCGGGGGCAATCCAAGTGTTCGCAAGGTTGCCGAACTCACCAAGCTGATCCTCTCCCGGCCGGGGGTGGAACGGATCGCCGTGATCATGAACGTGGTGAGCAACACGCGGGTGGACCTGATCGCCCGCGGCGTCATCCAGGGGAGCCTGGAAGCCGGGAGGGACCCGGGCCGCACCATCGCCGCCTTCCGCGTGCCAGGCTCGTGGGAGGAGGAGGGCTTCACGCTCCTCCGGAAATACGGTGTGGAGTTCTGCGACCGGGGCGTCTCGATAGACGAGGCCTCCCGCCGCGCCGTTGCGAGACAGGCGTGACCAGAAAGAGACCCCACGTATCCGCAGATTACGCAGATTGCGCAGACCCCCCTCCCACTCCCTCCCCCTCAGAGGGGGGAGGGCTCGGGTGGGGGTGAAATCTGCGAAATCTGCGGATTCCAGTGAGTCTTGTAGTGTTATGGCGATTCTGGCTGACGAGAAGACGCGGATCATCGTCCAGGGCATCACCGGCCGGGAGGCGGCCGCGGCCACCCGGGACAGCCTGGAATACGGTGCGAAGGTCGTGGCCGGCGTGACACCGGGGAAGGGCGGAGGAGAGGTGTATGGCGTCCCGGTGTATGACACGGTTCAGGCAGCGCTGGAAGCGCACCCCGCGGACGCATCGGTGATTTCGGTCCCCGCGGCCTTCGCCAGGGACGCGGCGATGGAGGCCCTGGAGACCGGCATCGGGTTGGTCGTCATCCTGACGGAGCGGATTCCGCGCCGGGATGTCGTCGAGGTGACGACCCGGGCGCGAGAACGGGAGGCGCGGGTCGTCGGCCCGAACTCTCTCGGCCTGATCAGCCCAGACCGCACCCGTGTCGGCATGGTCGGCGGCCGGGCGGCCGACGTTCGCAAGGCCTATACGCGGGGGCCGGTGGGGATCCTGTCCCGCAGCGGCGGCATGACCACGGAGATTGCGAACCTGCTCACCCAGCACGGAATCGGACAGTCCACCTGCGTGAGCATCGGGGGAGACCCCATCGTCGGCTCCACCTACGTGGACCTGATGCCCCTCTTCGAAGCCGACCCGGAGACCCGGGTGCTGGTGATCTTCGGCGAGCGCGGCGGCAAATCCGAGGAGGCCCTGGCGGAGTATGTGGTGGCGCGAAGGCCCCGGTTGCCGGTCGTCGCATTCATTGCGGGCCGCTTTGCGGACGAGATGCCGGGCGTCCGGTTCGGCCATGCCGCGGCGATCGTGGAAGGCGAGCAGGGCAGTACCCGTGGGAAGATCGCCAGGTTGAGGCAGGCGGGGGTACTGGTTGCCGAGGAATTTTCGGAGATCGTGGAGCTGGTGAGGAGCAACCTCCGGTGAGCCTCTTCATCGCGGTCCGCGTGGATCCAGAACGGTGCCGTGCCGGCCAACCGTGCACGGCCTGTATCGGCGTCTGCCCGGTCGCGATCTTCGAAGGACGGGATGGACTGGCCGGGGTGATCGGCGAGAACGAGGACGAGTGCATCCTCTGCGACCTGTGCCTGGCGCGGTGCCCCACGGACGCCATCGCGATTCACAAGCTGTACGCAGATGAGATCCGGACGGGCGCCTGCGTCCAGGGAAGTCCACGCTAAGGCGACGGGGGGTTCGAGGAGAGGGAACATGGCGACGATCTCGGAGCGGATGGCGGCTTTCATCTTCGATACCGATTCCGACGCGTTGTCGGCGGATGCCCTGACCATGGCGAAGCTGTGCGTCCTGGATTGGCTCGGGTCGGTGTATGCGGGAAAGGGGTCCAGACCGGCCGTGGCGATTTTGCTGGTGGCCAAATCCCTGGGCGGGAATCCCGAGGCCACGCTCCTCCCGGATGGTTCGCAGTCCTCGGCGTACATGGCGGCCCTGGTGAATGCCGCCGCGTCCCACGTCGTGGAGATGGACGACCTGCACAAGGGATCCATCCTGCACCCGGCCGCTCCGGTGATCCCCGCGGCCCTGGCCATGGCAGAGCGGGAGGGGGCCTCCGGCCGGGAACTTTTGGCCTCCATCGTGCTCGGATACGAGGTGGCCATCCGGTTGGGCGAGGCCATGGGGCCGTCCCACTATCAGTTCTGGCACACGACGGGGACGTGCGGGACCTTCGGCGCGGCCGCCGCGGTCGGGAGGATCCTGGGGTTGTCCAAGCAGGAGCTGGCGGCGGCGCTGGGATCAGCCGGGACGCAGGCAGCCGGCCTGTGGGAGTTCCTGGTGGATGGCGCCATGTCCAAGCAGCTCCATCCGGCCAAGGCGGCGGCGGACGGGCTGCTGGCGGCGCTGCTGGCCGAACAGGGATTCACCGCGGCCAGCCGGATCTTCGAGGGAGACAAAGGATTCTGTCGCGCCATGGCCAAGGAGGCCGATCTCGGCCGCCTGACCCAGGGGTTGGGGACGACGCCGCTGCGCATCCTGTCCACGTCGTTCAAGGCCCATGCGGCCTGCTACCACATCCACTCCGCGATTGACGCCGTCCTGGAGATCCGACGGAAACACTCGTTGCAGGCCGCGGAGGTGGAGAGGGTGCACATCGCCCTCTACCCGGCGGCCCTCGACCTCCTGGAGAAGGTCGAACCCCAGGACCCGTATGCGGCCAAGTTCAATATCCCGTTCTGCGTCGCCACGGCCCTGGTGTACGGCCAGGTGGCGATCTCGGCCTTCACCACCGACCGGCTGCACGACCCGAAGATCCGGGGCGTGATGGAGCGGATTTCCCTGGCGCGGGATCCGGAGCTGGGGAAGGTCTATCCGGAACGGTGGCCGGCGGTGGCCGAGATCACGACGAGGGCGGGTGAGACCCATGTGGCCCGCATTGACTTCCCGCGGGGCGATCCGAAGAACCCCATGACGCAAGAGGAGCTGGTGGCGAAGTTCCACAACCTGGCGACCCCGGCCCTGGACCAGGAGCATCGCAAAAAGACGGTTGACGCCTGCCTCCAGCTCGAACAGGTTGAGAACCTTGCCGGTTTCTTTGCGGATCTCGCCTGAGGGCCGTCAATTGGTCAAATGGTGAGTTCACGCCGAAGTGGTAGCAGAGGTGCTCGTGGCTGGGGGCGTCCAGGACGAGGAGATCGGCCTGCTTCCCCACCTCCAGGCTGCCGGCGCAGTCCTCCTCGCCGATGGCCCAGGCCGCGTTGATGGTCGCGGCGCTGATCGCCTCGGCGGGCAGCATCCGCATCTGGGTGCAGGCCAGGTTCAGAATCAGGGGCAGCGACTCCGTCATGCAGGAGCCGGGGTTGAAATCCGTGGCCAGGGCCACGGAGAACCCGCCGGCGA
>JACQXP010000425.1 GCA_016208645.1 Candidatus Methylomirabilota bacterium
CCCGGCGTTCGGCTGCCCGTCCAGGTTTTTAGTGCTTTCGCACGCTGCCTCGCGGGCGCAGGAGGTGTGGGGTGTCTCCTTTGACAACCTGCCGTGAAGGCAGGGAGCGAGATTGGCTGGCCTGGAGGTGTGGCGATGTGAGAGCGGACGGTCAGGCGGGGGGCGGCCGCCTACTGGCGGTCACGCGTGAGACTTGGCCGCTGTCTGGATCACCTCGTGCATCTCGAACACGTTGGGGCCGGCGAACATCTCTTTGGGCGGGCGGTTGGCGTGCGCTATGCGGAAGTCATCGCTCTCCGTCCATCGCAGGAACGCCGCTTCGCTCTCCCAGTAGGTCAGCACCACGTAGTAGTCGGAGCCGCCCATCGTCGTGCCGTGCATCTTCACGGGCTTCGGACGGAGGATCTCCAACCGGATGAAGCCGGGATGGTTCTCCACCAGGCCGGCCCGTCCCTCGAACCGCTTCTCGAACGCCGCCTCGTGCCCCGCCGCCACCTGGATCCGATTCGACACGACGATCACAGTCAGCTCCTCTGCAATTGAAAATGGAAAACCGACAACTGACAACGGGGGGTCCGGAGGATTCCGTCCGATTTTTCATTGTCGGTTGTCAGTTTTAGATTTTGCATTGCCGGAGGTCAGCTCCCGGCCACGGTCATGTGCGCGATCTTGAGGGTCGGGGCGGCAATGGAGCCGCGCCACTCCAGGTCGTTGCCGATCATCTCGATCTGCTGCAGCATGTCCTTCAGGTTCCCGGCGATGGTGATCTCCTCCACGGGGTAGGCCAGCTCCCCCTTCTCGATCCAGAGTCCCACGGCTCCCCGGGAGTAATCCCCGGTCACCAGGTTCACCCCGAAGCCGATCATCTCCGTGAGATACAATCCCTGGTCCACCGAGCGGATGATCTCCTCGGGCGAGTACCGGCCGGGGACAAGGGAGCAGTTGGTCGGGCCCACGGTGGGAAGCTGCCCCAGGGAGCGCGCGGCGTTGCCCGTGGAGGGCATGTCCAGCTTCCGTCCCGTGTAGGTGTCCAGCAGATAGCTCGAGAGGACCCCGTTCTGGATCACCACCGTCCGCCGCGTGGGGAGGCCCTCGCCGTCGAAGGGGCGTGACCCCAGGTGGCCGACCATCCGGCCGTCGTCCAACACGGTGAGATCGGCGGCCGCCACCTGCTGCCCCAGGCGTCCCGTCAGGAAGGAGGCATTGCGGTAGATGGCGGAGCCGGAGACGGCTCCGCAGATGCTCCGCAGCAGGCTGGCGGCCATGTCGGGATCGAAGACCACCGGCACGTGCTGTGTGGTGACCTTGCGCGCGCCCAGCCGGCGAAGCGCCCGCCGGGCCGCCATCCGTCCGATCGCCTCGGGGGGTTCCAGGTTCCGCAGCCGTCGCTTATAGGAGTACCAGCCGTCCCGCTGCATCCCGCCGTCGTCCCCCGCGATGGGGGATACGGAGAGGACCACCGAGGAGCCCCGGTACTCCCCGGTGAAGCCGGGGCTGTTGGCGAACATGATGCGGCCATCCTGGTGGCTGTAATCCGCGCCCTCGGAGTTGGTGGTCCGGGGATCGAAATCCAGGGCGGCCGATTCCGCGGCCGTGGCCAGGCTGATCCGCTCCTGGATGGGAAGCTGCGCCACCTCGGGGTCCCACAACTCCAGGTCCGGCATCTCCGAGGTGAATCCTTCGGCGTCCGGCAGGCCGCTGCACGGATCCTCCGCGGTGGCCTGGGCCATGGCCGCCGTATCGTCCAGGAGCTTTCGCAGGGACTCCGGCGAGAAATCCGACGTGGCCGTGGTGGCCGACCGCTGGCCGAAGCAGAGGCGAAGGCCCAGCCGTTTCTCCTTGGCGTTCTTCAGGGTGTCCACGGCCCGCATCCGGACCTGCACCGAGAAGGCCTCGTCCTCGACGATGATGACCTCGACCCCGCTCGCGCCCTTGCTCGCGGCCCGCTTGAGGAGATCCTGTGCCAACTCGCCGTAGTCCATGGTTCGCCCACGGTCCACAGTCCAAAGTCCACGGTCCGACGTCGGACCTTGGACCCGGGACGTTGGACGTTATTCCTGCGTTCCGCCGACGGTCAGGCCGTTGATCAGGATGGTCGGCAATCCGACGCCCACCGGCACCGACTGGCCGTCCTTCCCGCAGGTGCCGATCCCCTCGTCCAGC
>JACQXP010000029.1 GCA_016208645.1 Candidatus Methylomirabilota bacterium
CGGCCCGGAGCAGGACCGAGGAATAATCCGCCCGGTCGAAATCCTGGGCCAGCTCGGATTCGTCGGACCAGATCTCCGAGTCGAAGGCGGTGCGCCCGGCGTCAAACACCCCGACTACTTTCCAGTGGCTCCGGCCGAAGCGCAGCGCCGCCCCCGGCTCGGCGTCCCGGAACCGCTCGGCCACGGCGCGGCCCACCAGGATCTCGCGCAGGCCGGGCCGGACGGGACGCCCCCGCACCAGCCGCACCTGGGGCCGCAGCTCGAACCCCTTGGTGGAGACGCCCCGCACGATGACGTTTCCCTGCCCACCGTCCCGTTTCGGCAGATTCAGCAGGACGATCAGCTCGGGGGAGACCAGCGGCAGGCCCACCGAGTCCACCGCCACGCCCGGCAGGTACTTGATCACCTGGAGCGAATCCCGCCGCACCACGCTGCTGGTTTCCACCTGCGAGCCCTGCCGCAACACCACCAGGTTGAGAGGCGCCCCGGTGGTCACGAAGGCCTCCTCCAGGCCCCGGGCCAGGGCCGTGACCCCGATGAAGACCGCCACCACGAGTCCGATGCTCAGGGCGGTCATCACCGTGCTGGTGGCCCGCACCCGCAGGTTCCGCAGATTATACGTCAGCGGGATCGCCATGGGGCGAGAATCTCACCCGACGCGGCGCAGCGCCTCGGCGATGGTCAGCCGGCTCACCCGGATGGCGGGGAGCGCGGCGCTGGCCAGGCCGATCAGGATCGAGAGGCCGATCCCCAGCAGGACCGTCGAGGGCTCCACGATGAAGATCGGAAAGAGGCCCTGGGTGTACCGCCAGACGTCCACCACCGAAAAGAAGAGGCGCGCCCCCATGCATCCCAGCACGCCCCCGGTCAGGGCGATGACGGCCGATTCCCCCATCAGGATGCCCAGCAGCCGGCGCCGGCCGAATCCCAGCGTCTTGAGGATGGCGATCTCCCGGGCCCGCTCCCGGATGGACATGGCCATGGTGTTGGCCGTCACCAGCAGGATGGTGAAGACCACGACGCTGGAGATGCTGGCGATCAGGGTCTTGACGTTCCCCAGCATCGAGATGAAGCCGAGCTGGAAGGCCCGCTCGGTCTCGGTCTTGGTCTCGGCGTCGCTGTTCTTGAACAGGGTATCCACCGCGTCCATGATCCGGGGGATGTCGCCGGCCGAGGCCGCCTTCAGCCAGAAGGTGCCCACCTTGCCCGGGCGGCCCAGCGCCTCCTCCAGGTAGGCCCGGTGGAAGAAGAAGGCCGTCTCGTCGGTCCCGGTGTAGATCCCGCGCAGGACGAACTCCAGGTCCACCGGGTAGATCGTGCCCTGGAGGGTGATGCGATCCCCCAGCCGCCACTTGAACCGCTCGACCAGCTTCCGCCCGGCGATGGCCGCGATCCGCTCCGCCCGGAATGCCTTGATCTGCTCCGGGGGGATGCGGTTCTCGGGGAACATCGCGAAAAGGGTGTCCGGATCGCAGGCGAAATTCGCGAAGAAGTTACGCTCGTCAATGTAGATGCCGCCGAACCAGGTCAGGGCGTGGACCAGCCGGACACCGGGCACGCGCTGGAGCTTGGCGGCATAGGCCTCGGGCAGCCGATCGGCCAGCGAGGTGGCGCGCCGCACCACCAGCCGTAGGTGGGTGTCCTCCCCCTCCGGCTCCCGGTTCAGCTCCGTGAGGACCGTCATCAGGGTCGAGAGCACGAAGAGGGAGAGGCCGATGCTGACGATCGTCAGGATCGTCCGGCGCGGATTCCTGGCGATGTTCGTCCAGATGAAGCTGGCATACGTCACGGTGTGCCCCGCGCGGAAAGGGTCGGTCGGGAGGCAGCGTCGCTACTATATGTGTGGAATCCGGGATCGTCAACGTCGTCCCGTACCATTGCAGCCCTTTTGCGGCCATCCGTGGCAGGGCCCGACGGGGCCGATCCCGAGGGGACGGTGAACTCCCTGGTACAGCGGCGCCTGCGCGAGCTGGCGGAGCAGGCCAGGAGCTTCCGCGACAACGGCGAGCCGCCCCTCGGGGGGATCGGGCGAAACCAAGCGCATCCGCCGTGCCTGGGGTCAGGCCCAACAATACAACAAAATCCTCGCCCAATGCCTTGCGCCCGGGTCCGGCCGTACGACATCACAAGTCCTGATCGGGCTGCAACTTCAAATTTGTAAGGCCTGACCCCTTCGTGATGACCCCTTCGTGACTGAGGGAGGCATCGGGCGCGGGCGGTGTCACTCCTTCTCCCCCTTCGCCACGGGTTCCACCACATAGCCTCCCGGCAGGAGCGTGGTCTTGCTCTTCACCGCCTCGGCGAGGTCCAAGACCGCCGGCTTCGCGGCGCCGGCGTTCATCAGCGGCCGAAGCGGCGCTGGCGCTGCTGGTAGCTTCGGATGGCGCGGAGCAGATCAATCTTGCGGAAGGCCGGCCAGTAGGCGTCGCAGAAGTAGTATTCGCTGTAGGCGCTCTGC
>JACQXP010000426.1 GCA_016208645.1 Candidatus Methylomirabilota bacterium
AAAACCGACAACTGACAACCGGCGACCGGCCATCGTTCTGTTTCAGTTGACCGGTTGTCGGTTGTCGGTTTCTAATTTGAAATTCCGCGGTATTCGATACACCTCACCGGACGTCGAAGGAGAGCACGGCATGCCCCAGCCCACCGTCGAAGGAACCGCGGTTCTGGCGAAGCGGGAGCACCCCCGCGTCCAGCATGTCTTTCCGGCGGACAACTGGTATTTCTGGCTGAAGGCGGCCGAGGACAGGCCGGACGAGATCATCGCCGACCTGGAGGACGCGGTCGCCACCCCGCGCAAGGAACTGGCCCGGGACATCTTCATTGCCGTCCTGAAACTGTTCCAGGGAGATGTGCCGGGTGAGGCCGAGATGGCGGCCCTTCGCCAAGCCAACTCCCCCGAAGGTAGGGGGCCGCACCTGTCCGTCTTCATCGCGAAGCTGAAGGCGGTCAAGGGCCTGCCCCTGACGGCGGTGGAACAAGCGGTGCTCCAGGAAGCGGAGGAGTCGCCCGACAAGAAGCTCCAGGCGTTGCTGGCCCAGGTCGGGCGATGTCATTCTCTGGAAGGGATCATCGTCACCCTCCGCATCAACAACCTGCACACGAAGTGGTCCGCCGGGGATCTCTTCCACGTGGTGCGGGCGGTGGGAGACCGGCTGGATCGGATCCTGCTGCCCAAGGTGGAGGGGCCGGAGGACACGATCCTGCTGCACCGGATCCTCACGACTATCGAGGCGGAGAAGGGATGGGCACCCGACGGCATCAAGACCCAGGCCCTGATCGAACTGCCCAGCGCCGTGCGCCAGCTTGATGCCATCTGCCGGTCCACGTGCCGGATGGTTTCGAACATCTTCGGCCTGGTGGACTGGACGGCGGCCACGGGCGGCCGGGACCAGGATCACCAGGGGAGCTACCCGCTCTACGCCAGGTGCAGGACCATCGAGGCCTCGGCCGTGGTCGGTCTGGAGTCCATTGACGGGATCACGCCCAGCCTGCAGCGCCACCGGACGTTCGTGGATGCGGGTAAGGCGGCTCGCCTCGGCTTCACGGCCAAGTGGAGCGTGAATCCAAACAACCTGGCCGGTCTCCAGGACTACCTGGAGGGTCGCCGGCCCAACCATCGTGATCCTCGGGGGAAACCGACGCCCATTGCGCCAGGAGTCTTCGCTGAGGTTGGATCTCGGGCCGCGTCTGCGCCCGCGCATCCACCCTTTCCGCTGGAGGAGCTGGAGAGGTACGCGCGGGACAAGCGGCCGCTCTTGCCCCC
>JACQXP010000427.1 GCA_016208645.1 Candidatus Methylomirabilota bacterium
CTG
The DNA here is from genome assembly GCA_016208645.1 of Candidatus Methylomirabilota bacterium. Lineage (GTDB taxonomy): Bacteria > Methylomirabilota > Methylomirabilia > Methylomirabilales > 2-02-FULL-66-22 > 2-02-FULL-66-22. Next base: position 4 of record JACQXP010000427.1, read on the forward strand.
GTCGTCATGAGCGTGGTCTTCGTCGTGCAGTACACGTGGTTCCGGCGCGAGATGATCGAACGCCTCGGTCTGTCCGCGACCCCCCTCAGCGACGTGATCAAGGGGAGCCTGAAGCACGCCATGGCCACCCGAAACTTAGACGAGATCAACCACATCGTCGCCAACGTCAGCAAGCAGAAGGGCGTGATCAAGGTGTTCGTGGTGGACAAGCAGGGCCTCATCCGCATCTCCCCGGCGGCGGAGGACATCGGGCAGCGCTTCCCCCTGGATGATGCCACCTGCCAGATCTGTCACCGCGTCCAGGCGGAAAACCGGAACAAGACGGTCATCTTCGAGTCGGAGGGAGGCCAGCGGATCTTCCGGAACGTCAACCCCATCGCCAACGAGCCCGAGTGCTACGCCTGCCACGGAAGCCGCGACAAGATCATCGGGGTCCTCATCAGCGACTTCTCCATGACCGAGGTGGACCAGCGGTTGGCCACGAAGTTCCGGGAGATGCTCCTGTCCCTCGCCACCACGATCCTGGTGACAGTCGTGACCATTTCCTTTACCATGAACCGCCTGGTCATCGGCCGGCTGGAGCGGTTTGTCCGGGCCACCAAGCTGCTGGGGAGCGGCCGCCTGGACCAGGAGGTGAAGCCCGAGGGGGCCGATGAGATCGGCGAGCTGGCCGCCTCGTTCAACGAGATGCTGGAAAACCTCCGGCGCGCCCGGGAGATCCGGCGGCGAAAAGAGCTGCTGGAGAACGTCCTGGAGACGGTCAAGGAATCCATCATCGTCTACGATCCGGAGGGCACCATCCTCTCCTTCAGCCGGGGGGCCGAGGAGACCTTCCGCGTCCCCGCGGCCGAGGTGCTCGGTAAGCCCTATACCGTCCTGGGGGATGGGCGGGGCGAGGTCCTGGAACGGGTCCGGCACGGGGGCTTCACCACCGCGGAGGTCCGCCTCCGCAGCCGGGACGGGCGCTATTTTCCGGCACTCATCTCCGTGCTGCCCCTCCGGAACGAGGATCAGCAACTCCTGGCCTTCGTCGAGATCACCCGCGACCTCACCGAGGAGCGCCTCAAGGGACGCCTCCAGCAGCAACTCATGCAATCGGAAAAGCTGGCGGCCACCGGGCAACTTGCGGCCGGGGTGGCCCACGAGTTGAACAACCCGCTGGGCAATATCCTGCTCTACGGGAAATTGCTGCTGGAAGAGTTGTCTCCCGCCGATCCGCGGCGCCCCAACCTCCAGCACGTCGTGGAGAACACCCTCCGCTGCAAGCGGATCGTCAAGAGCCTGCTGGACTATGCCAAGGAGTCCGAAGTCCACATGACGCTCCAGGACCTCAACGAGATCGCCAGCACCTCGGTGCCGGATCTGCCCCGCGTCTCCTGTGACCGGAACCAGGTCCAGCAGGTGCTGATCAACTTGATGCAGAACGCCATCCAGGCCGTGGAAGACCGCGGCCTCATTCAAGTTGCCACGACCCCCGGGGCCGACGGGCGCGCCGTCCGGGTCAGCGTGATGGACAACGGGCCGGGCATTCCGCCCGAGGTCCTGCCGCGGATCTTCGACCCGTTCTTCACTACCAAGCCTTCGGGAACGGGCCTGGGACTTTCCATCTGCTACGGAATCGTGGAGCGGCATCATGGCCGGATCTGGGCGGAGAGTGCACCGGCCGGCAACGGCACTGGCGCGGTCTTCACGGTGGAGCTGCCCGCGGGCTGAACAACCACCGGCCCCAAGAAGAACTCTCCTCCCCCTTTGACGGGGGAGGACGAAGGTGGGGGTGCAATCGGCGAATCTCTCACCCCCATCCCACCTTCCCCCATCGAGGAGGAAGGGGGGTGTTTCTGGCTTCGCCTGAACGCGAGACACTTCGAGCATCCCCAAAGGGAACACCAAGGTCCGGCCGGAAAAGGAGAAGATGATGGGCGGCGAGCGGGACGGAAGACCGGTCCTCCAAGGCCGGCGCATCCTGCTGGTGGACGACGAGGCGGACACGCTGGATGCCTGCACGCAGATCCTCCGGAAGGATGGCTACCAGGTGGAGACCGCCGTCTCCGCCCGGGAGGCCATCCAGCTCCTGCGCAGCCGCCCCTTCGATCTGGCCATTACCGACCTGAAGATGCCACAGGTGGACGGCCTGGAACTGCTGAAGGCCATCAAGCGCGTTGATCCGGAGATGGCCGTGGTGATGATCACCGGCTACGCCACTGTGGAAACGGCCGTGGCCTCCATGAAAGAGGGGGCCTACGACTACATCCCGAAGCCGTTCACGCCCGACGAGCTGCGCCTGGTGGTACGGAACGCCCTGGAACGCCAGGAGCTGGTGGGGGAGAACACCGACCTGCGCGAGCGCCTGTCCGGCGGCCGGGACCAGCTCCTGGTCGGCGGCAGCGGGGCCATGCAGCGCGTCCACCAGCTCATCGCCCGGGTGGCCGAAACCGACTCCACCGTGCTGATCCTGGGGGAGACGGGAACGGGCAAGGAGCTGGTGGCCCGCGCCATCCACGCCGGCAGCCTGCGCGCCTCCGCACCCCTGATCACGGTGAACTGCGCGGCCATCCCGTCGGACCTCCTGGAGAGCGAGCTGTTCGGCCACGAGCGTGGCGCCTTCACCGGGGCGATCCGTCGGAAGCGCGGCAGCTTCGAGCTGGCCCACCGCGGATCGCTCTTCCTGGACGAAGTCGGCGCCCTGAGCCCCGCATTGCAGGCGAAGCTCCTCCGCGCCCTCCAGGAGGGAGAGGTCCACCCCGTAGGAAGCGAGCAGGGCGTCCGCCTGGACGTCCGGATCATCGCCGCCACGAACCGGGACCTGGCCGAGGCGACACGGCAGGGCGCGTTCCGGGACGACCTCTTCTATCGCCTCAACGTGGTCCCGATCCACGTCCCGCCTCTCCGGGAGCGCAAGGAGGACATCCCGCCCCTGGCCGACCATTTCATCGCGCAGTACCGGCGAAAGCTCCAGACGCCGGTTCGGGGCATGGCCCCGGCTGCCCTGGACCTCCTCGTATCTTACGATTGGCCTGGCAACATCCGCGAGCTGGAGCACGCCATCGAGCGGGCCATCATCCTGGCCGAGGGGGAGTTGCTCGACTGGGAGAGTTTCGCCCACCTCGTCCCCTCCCCCACCCGGACGGCGCGGATCCGGCGTCCGGTCACCGACGCCAGGGGCCTCGCCGACCTCCCCAGCCTGGAGAAGGTGGAGCGGGACTACATCATGGAGGTCCTCCAGGCCACGCGCTGGAACCGCAAGCGCGCCTCGGAGATCCTGGGGATCAGCACCGTCACCCTCTGGCGCAAGGTTCAGGAG
>JACQXP010000428.1 GCA_016208645.1 Candidatus Methylomirabilota bacterium
GGCCGAGCGCCGAAGGCATAAGCAAGGGAAGACCCAGCGCCGTCGCACCGCATGACGCCGCTGTTTTCTGTCCGCGCCACCCCCCACCACGACCGCCTGGCCAGGCGGCTCACCAGACATCACCCCGACTTCGACGTCCTCTGTTCCACAAATCTCGCGCGTGCAATTCCTGATTGCCGCGCCCGGCCCTGATACGGTGCCCGCCGTGGGTAGGATGCGGGCGGGTCTCCTGGGGCAGCGGCCCTCACCTCGGCCCTTCGACACTTTCCCCAAGCTCAGGCCGAACCCCCGGACTGCCCTAATCGGCTGCTATTCTGCCGCGCCCGCCCACCGACGCTTTCCAAGTTCCTCTTGGTTGGTCTGTCGGCAAGAGCCCGCCACAGTATGTGGACCGGGACGCGGAGGGGGAGTCATGGCAGGGCAGGGCGATACGATTCTAAGTGCTTGACCCCAGGCCAAGGCTCAGCGAAGGGTCAGGAATTCCCGGAGGGCAAGGAAACGACGAGGGATGAGGCGTCTGGCTATGGGATCGACAATGAGACCCAGGGATTCGAGGGCAACCGCCCCGAGAACCTTGGCATCTCCCGGCTCGCCGAAGACCACGGGCGTGATGGTTTCGTGTCCATCGACTGCGAGAGAGGCGACACCGACGCGTCTTCGAATCACGGCTCCCGATGCCGTCTCGAATTCGCGCTCCGCCCAGCGAGGCTCGATCCCGAGGTTCGCCAGCACATCGGCGGGAACAAAACTGATCGTGGCCCCCGTATCCACGAGCAGTTCCAGCCTGGCAGAATTTCCCGGCTCTGTCGGATGCGCGACCGTGATGGCCACTGAGAACGTCCCCATCGGAGGTCCCTTCCCCCTGCCTTGTATATCACACAAGCCGTCAGGTCGGCAAGTTTCCCTCGGTCACCAGGACTGGCGGGCGATCTCGTAGAGGCGCTGGGCGAAGGGCGGGCCCTTTTCGAGGTCGAAGGCCACGCCATGCGGCCGGGAGGGGCCGCGCAGCGTGGCTGTCCAGACGATCCGGCCGGGCAGGGCGAAGGCCATGACGGGCGTCTCCAGTTGCACTTCCACGCGTGTTCCCACGGCGAGACTCTGGGGGAGGGCCAGGAGCAGGCCCCCGTCGCTGACGTCCAGCAGCTCGCCGGCGAGATGCTGCAGGGCCCCCTCGGACTCCACGGTCACCGAGAACATCACCGGATAGCGCCTGTGCTGCCGCCGTTCCGAGGGCGTTGCCGGGTCAGGTCCGTCAGGTCGCATCACGCCGCCTCGCCTCCGCTCCGCATGGACAGATCTCGCGGGGACCACGCGTCACCCCGTCACGCCTTGGGCCGCCCTCCCGGGCGGTACCCTTCCAAGTCCAGGACCACGAACTGGTAGCCGGCCGCCTTGACCCGCCGGACCACCTCGGCCGCCAGGGCGGGGTCCAGCAGCCTTTCGCGCTCTTCCGGTGGAAGCTCGATCCGCGCGAGGGCCTCGTGGTGCCGGACCCGCACCTGCGTGAAGCCCAGCGCGCGGAGCGCCGACTCGGCCGCCTCGACCTGTCCCAGCCGCTCGATCGTCACGGGAATGCCGTGCGGGATGCGGGAGGCCAGGCAGGCCATGGCCGGCTTCTCCCACGTGGGCAGGCCCAGCCTGTGGGACAGCTCCCGGATCTCCGCCTTGTGCAATCCGGCTTCCACCAGCGGGCTTCGGACGCCCTGCTGGTGGGCCGCCTCCCGGCCCGGGCGGACATCCCCGAGGTCGTCCAGGTTGGCCCCATCCACCACCCAGGCGTAGCCTTCGGATCGCGCCAGGGCCACCAGCCGTTCATAGAGCTCCGTCTTGCAGAAATAGCAGCGGTCCGGAGCGTTGGCCACGTACCCCGGCCGCGCCAACTCCCTCGTCTCGATCCCGCGGTGCCGGACCTTGAGGCGACGGGCCAGCGCGGCCGCCTCCTCGCGTTCCGCGGCGGGAACGCTGGGCGACAGGCCCGTGACCGCCAGGACATTCTCTCCCAGGCACTCGGCCGCGACTGCCAGGAGGAAGGTGCTGTCCACCCCTCCCGAGAAGGCGACCAGGACGCGGCCCATGTCCCGCAGCAGGCGTCGCAGTTCCTCGGAGCGAGCCGCCAGCGCCGGCTCCATGGAGGCCACCGCGGGCGGCGTCACGTCTCTGCCCTCCGGTCACCGGCTGCCCCCTGGAACATCGCCGCCAGGGAGGCCACCTCCGGCAATACGAAGAACCGCCCCTCGATGTGCTGCTCGGGATCCTCGAAGAGCGCCTGGACCACCAGGACCTCCTCCCCCTGCCCCTCCAGGGTGGCCGTCACCTGCCGCATCAGGCTGGGGAAATCGTCAAAGTGAAACTCCGGCGGCGTGGGCATCAGGCGCTTTCCCAGCAGATCGCCGAGCCCGCTCAGAAACGAGGACGCCACGATGTTTCCGACTTCCTGGAGGGCAGACTGCTCCTCGCCCGACAGCGACCGGGGACTCCCCGGCGTTCCCAGCAGCGCCTGCAGCATGCGGAAGATCGTGGTCAGGGGGAAGAGGATGATCATCCGTCCCCTGACCTCCCCGACGATCTGGAAACCCAGGCCGGCCATGAGGACGGCGCCCGACCCCTCCACCAGGCCGGGCAGGGCGCTTTTGGGCAGGGCCCGGATGTCGGAGACCGTCAGCCGCACCGGATGCCCCAGCAGGGCGCCCAGGGATTCGCTGGCCCGGTGCATGCTCTGCGTGCTCAGGTCCTGGAGCTGGCGCAGGATCACATCGCTGACCGCGCCGTGATCGGTCATCACACCAGCGGGATGAGGGCGCCGTCGTAGACGATCATCTCCTGTCCCTGGGACCGCTGGATCTCCGTCACCGGAACCTCCAGGATCTGCTGGACGTAGGTCACCGGGAGGGCATACCGCTCTCCCCCCACCTCGACCAGCAGGACGGCCACCACCGCCAGCGTCAGCGGGAGCTTCAGCGTGAAGGTGCTCCCCTGGCCCCGGACCGACTCGATGAGCAGGCCCCCGCGCAGCGACTCGATCACGTTCTTCACCACGTCCATGCCCACGCCGCGGCCCGAGACATCGGTGACCTCCTTGGCGGTGCTGAATCCCGGGGCCGTGATGAGGGAGAGGACCTCACCGTCCAGCAGGCTGTCGTGCTGTTCGCGGGTGATCACCCCACGCTCCAGCGCCACCCGGCGCAGGTGCGCGGGGTCCATGCCGCGGCCGTCGTCGCTCACCCGGATGACGACGCTCTCGCGCTCCTTGCTGGCCTCCAGGCGGATCGTCCCGGTCGGTGGTTTTCCGCTCCGCACCCGCTCCTCCGGCGCCTCGATGCCGTGGTCGATGGCGTTCCGGAAGATGTGGAGCAGCGGGTCCGGCAACTCCTCCAGGATCGCGCGGTCCAGC
>JACQXP010000429.1 GCA_016208645.1 Candidatus Methylomirabilota bacterium
TATTCGGACATGAGCGCCGCCGCCACCCTGGTCATGATTCCGAACATCGTCATGACAGTTCTCATCCAAAAGCACGTGGTCCGCGGCCTCACATTCGGCGCCGTGCGGGGCTAGCTCCCAGCTCCTCCTTTCCCCCCAGCTAGGAGGTTTCAAGCGAGACCCCCCCTTAAACGCCGAGATCCGCAACCTTTGGTTCCGGGCCCGAGTAATCGTAGAAGCCACGGCCGGATTTCTTGCCGAAGAAGCCGGCCTGGACCATCTTCTTGAGGAGCGGGGGCGGCGCGTAGCGCGTCTCCCGGTACTCCTCGAACATGATGTTGGCGATGTAGTAGGTCGTGTCCAGCCCGACGAAGTCCAGCAGCAGGAGCGGCCCCATGGGATGGCCACAGCCCAGCTTCATCCCCTTGTCAATGTCCTCCACGGAGGCAACCCCCGCCTCCACGGCCCGGATGGCATCCAGAAGATAGGGCACCAGGAGCAGGTTCACGATGAAGCCCGAATTGTCCTTGGCCGTCACCGGCTCCTTTCCGACGGACTTGGCGAATGCATAGGCGGCACGGAAGGTCGCCTCGCTCGTCCGGACGGTCCGCACGACCTCCACCAGCCTCATCACCGGTACCGGGTTGAAGAAATGCAGGCCGCAAACCCGGTCCGGGCGCCCCGTGGCCATGGCCATCTCGATGACGGTGAGGGAGGAGGTGTTGCTGGCCAGGATCGTCTCCGGCGGGCACATCCGGTCCAGGGCGGCGAAGAGCTTTTTCTTCTGCTCGATGTTCTCGATGATCGCCTCGATGACCAGGTCGCAGTCCCGGAGGTCCTCCAGCGACAGCGTGCCCCGGAGATTCTCGGCCGCTTTTCCCTTGGCCTCGGCCGTGAGCTTCCCCTTCTCCACGGACCGCGCCCAATTCTTCTCGATCATCCCGAGACCCCGGTCGAGCAGCGCCTGATCCACCTCGCGGACGACGACCGGGTACCCCGCCTCGGCGGTGACTTGGGCGATGCCCGCGCCCATCAGGCCGCAACCGACCACGCCGACCTTCTTGATGGCCACGATGCTTCCTCCCAATGTCCAATTACCAATGGGTTCTCCCCTCACCCCTGCCTGCGCCGCGTTGGGCGCGGCAGGCAGGCCGTCCCTCTCCCCCACCGTGGGGAGAGGGGAGGGAGAGGGGCGATTTGGTCATTTGTCATTCCGTCGTGGAGGCGATGGCGTTACGCCATTGACTCCACGACAACAGCTATTCCTTGCCCCCCGCCGATACACGCGGAGGCCAGGCCGCGACGGCCGCCGCGGCGTCGCAGTTCGTAGAGGATCGTCAGGAGCAGGCGGGCGCCGCTGCATCCAACGGGGTGGCCAAGTGCGACGGCGCCGCCGTTCACGTTGGTCTTCTCGCGATCCAGTTTGAGCTCCCGCTCCACGGCCAGGTACTGGGCCGCGAAGGCCTCGTTTACCTCGACCAGGTCCATCTGGTCCAGACGCAGCCCGGCCTTCTGGAGCGCCCGCTCTGTTGCGGGCACCGGGCCGATCCCCATGATCTCCGGCGGGACTCCGGCCAGCCCCCAGGCCAGGATCCGGCCGATCGGCCTCAGCCCGCGTTCCTTCGCCACCTGGCGCGAGGTCACCACCAGGGCCGCCGCCCCGTCGCAGATCCCGCTGGCGTTCCCCGCGGTCACGACCCCGTCCTTCTTGAAGACGGGCGGCAAAGCCGCCAGCGTCTCCGGCGTCGTCTGGGGGCGGAAGTGTTCGTCCCGGGCGAATTCGACGGTCGCCCCCTTCTTTCCCTTCAGCAGGACCGGGACCACCTCTTCCGCCATGCGGCCCGACTCCCATCCGGCGTGGGCCCGGACCTGCGAGGCCAGGGCCACGTCATCCACCTCCTTGCGGGTCAGCCGATACTGCTCCGCCAGGTTCTCCGCCGTCATGGCCATTCCGCAGCCAATGTACGGGTCCTCGAGGATGGTCCAGAGATAATCCTCGAGTTGCTGGTGCCGCATGGGGAGCCCCGTCCGCGCCCCCCGGATGATGTGGGGTAACTGGGTCATGTTCTCCGTGCCGCCGGCCAGGATGATCTGGGCCTCCCCCAAGAGAATCTGCTGGGCGGCCGAGACGACGGCCTGGAAACCCGACCCGCACAGCCGATTCACGGTGAGCGCCGGCGTATCGATCTTGCAGCCCGCCTTCAGCCCGATGTGACGGGCCAGGTAGATGGCGTCCGGGCAGGACTGGGCCACGTTGCCGAAGATCACCTGGTCCACGTCCTGGGCGGGGACCCCCGCCCGCTGGAGCGCCCCCCGGCTGGCCACCACCCCCAGGTCAATCGCCGAATGGTCCTTCAGGCTCCCGCAGAATGTCCCGAACGCGGTGCGGGCGCCGTCCACCAAAACGATGTCATGGACGTCCATATCCGGCTCCTCGGCGATGCCACGCCCGGCGGGTCCCCGGACCCATGAGAAAGTGGTCCGAGCATATATCAGGATTCACCAGGACAGGCAAGGGGTTTGGGCCAGTTGCTCAACCGAGCAGATGACCCTTCAGCGCCTGGAAGCGGGGATCCCGGAGGCGGTCCAGCTCGGCCCGGACCTGCCCCAACCCGTAGACGCACAGCTCGAAGTTTTCGGACAGCTTGCGGAACAGTGGCGCCGAAGGCGCATACGGACCGTAGGTGAACTCGGAGACGATCCGGTAGGAGACCTTGCCCACCCGGATGAAGTCGAGGAGGGCGTCGGCGGAAACCACGGCCGTGGACCTCTTCAACCGATGGAGGAACTCGGGGAAGACCCCGGCCATGAACAGCGTGTAGTCCCCGACGTGTTTGTGCACCTCGCGCTCGCGCTCCAGGCTGTCCGCCCGGTGCAAGAGGTCCCCCTCGTACAGCATCTCCGCCACCTCTTCGACCCGCCGCCCCTGGGCATTCCGGACCTTGTAGAGCTGGTCCACGTGCACGAAGTCGGTGAGCACCTCGGTGACGTATCCGATCACCTCGGCGTCCGGCCAGCCGAGGTGCGCAGCAAAGTTCTCCTCGGCCAGGCTGGCGAACAACCGGCACAACGGATGTCCCTTGGGGACCTTTCCTGCCATATCCCATCCCCCTCCAAGACTTTCCACTTATCCACAGATTTCGCAGATTCCATAGACCCCCCTCCCATCCCCTCCCCCTCAGAGGGGGGAGGGCCCGGGTGGGGGTGAAATCTGCGGAATCTGCGGATCCCAGTAAGTCCTCGTTTGCGTCATCGCGAGTGGGAATCCTTGACGCCGGACTTCCGGCCCTTCCGGGCGGGCGAGGCCTCGACGAGCGAGGCCCGCGCGATGGCATCGGAGCCGAACCGTTCCTGGATCGCATCCACCGCCCGGGCCAACCGGCGCCGCGGGTCGGCCGTGGGCCGGAACAGGCTCATCTGCCCGCCGGGCGGCTCGGCCGCCGCGAGCAGGCGCGTGGCGGTCACCCCCAGGAGGCGGACCCGGTTTCCCGCCAGGCTCACCCGCTGCAGAAGCTTCCACGCCTCCCGGAACAGGTCATCCCCCACGTCGGTCGGGTGGTCCAGGATGGCCGCGCGGGTGAGGGTGCGGAAGAGGTGATCGCGGAACTTCAAGGTCACCCCACCCGCGAGATACCCCTCCCGCCGGAGGCGGCGACCCACCCGGTCGGACAGTTCCAGGATGGTCCGCCGGATCTCCTCGCGATCCTCCGTATCGCGCTCGAACGTGGTCTCAGCCCCGATGGATTTGGCGTCCTGCTCCGGCACCACCTCGCGATCGTCCATGCCGTTGGCCAGCTCCCACAGGTCCCGGCCGGCGCCCCCCAGCATCGCCTCCAGTGTCTCCACCGGCATCCGGGCGATCTGGCCGATGGTCTGGAGGCCGAGCCGTTTCAGACGAGCCTCGGTCTTCGGCCCCACGCCCCACAGGCGGAAGATCGGCAATGGATCCAGGAACTCCCGCTCCTTCCCCGGGGCGACCACGACGAATCCGTCCGGCTTCCCCAGGTCCGAGGCCACCTTGGCCAGGAACTTGTTGGGGGCGAGGCCGATGGAGGCCACCAGCCCCAGCTCGGACCGGATGCGGGCCTTCAGGGTCCGGCCGATCGCGTCCGCGGGGCCGAACAGGCGCTGGCTGGCGGTCACGTCCAGGAAGGCCTCGTCAATGGACAGGGGCTCCACCAGGTCCGTGTAGTCGCGCAGGATGGCGAAGATCCGGTCGGACATCTCGGCGTAGCGGGCCATGCGGGGCCGGACGTAGATCGCCTTCGGGCACAGCCGGTACGCCCGGGAGATGGGCATGGCAGAGCGGATGCCGAAGGGTCGCGCCTCGTAGGAGCAGGCGGCCACCACGCCGCGACCCTTGCCGTCCCGCGGGTCGGCCCCCACCACGACCGGCCTCCCCCGGTAGGCCGGATGGTCGAGCTGCTCCACCGAGGCGTAGAACGCGTCCATGTCCAGGTGGATGATGGCCCTGGCAGGATCCATGCATTCCCCGCAACCGGGATCAGCGATCGCGATCCTCACGGATAAGCGTCGTGCTGTCCGGGAACTTTCTTTCCTCGCTTGCCCATCGTTCGCGCTGTGCGGTCACCCAGTCAAGCCACGCTTTGAATTCCGGGTCGGATCTCGGACGAGCGGTAAGGAGACCGAGTCGAAGCAATCCAACAGCAACTTGGCTGATGCTCCGACCCTCTTCTGCCGCCCGTTTCTTCAATTGCTCGTAGAGTCGTTCCGGGACATCTTCGATATGGAGTGTCGCCATAACTCGACCCCTGAAGGGAAGATCTCTCAAGGCCTAGAGGAGTACCCCTTGACCATTATGCGAGCCAACCCTTCTCTGGTCAACATTGGCGCTGAGAACATTGGTGCCGAGAACTCCACTGAGGATTCGAGGCTACGCCAGGGGGAGGACCCCCGACAGGATCTCTAGGGCCAGATCCAGCTCGCATGCCGTCACATCCAGCGGGGGGAGGAACCGGATGGCCTTGAATCCGCAGCCCAGGAGGAGCAGCCCGCGCTCCAGGCACGCCAGCAGGACACGCCCGCGCCGCTCCAGCGTGTCCAGCTCGATGGCATCCATCAGGCCCAGGCCCCGGACGTCAACGACGAAATCGAACCGTCCTTGAAGTCCCCGAAGCGCCTGGCGCAGGTGCTCGCCCATCCGCGTGGCGTGGTCCAGCAGGCCGTCGCGCTGGATGATCTGGATGGTGGTGTACCCGATGGCCGAGCTGAGGGCGTTTCCCTCGCCCCAGGTGCTTCCCAGGCGCATCTCCTCTTTCGGGAAGAGGTCGGTCCGCCCCACGGTGGCCCCCACCCGCAAGGCCTTGCCGGCCACGATGATGTCCGGTTGGATGTCGAAGTGCTCGCTGGCCCACCAGCGGCCGGTCCGGCCCATCCCGGATTGAATCTCGTCCGCGATCAGGGGAATATGGTGCTGGCGAGCTACCAGACCGACCTCTCCCATGAAGGCCGCGCTTGGAACGTGGTAGCCGCCTTCGCCCTGGACCGGCTCGATGATGATATACGCGACTTCCGCCGGGTCAATGAGGCCACGCACCGGGTCCAGGAACTGCGCCAGCCGACTCACCGACCCGACGGGACCGAGCCAGAACCCGCAGTGACAATCCTCGCCGCACACGCAGTAGGGGAGGTGGACGATATTCGGGATCTGCGGGTACCAGGAGCGATGCAGGCGCTTGCTCCGGTTGAGGGACAGGGCGCCCAACGTCCGGCCGTGAAAGGCCCCCAGGAAGCAGAAGCCGTAGCCGCAGTTTCGCCGGGCGTCATAGCAGATCTTGATGGCGTTCTCGACCGCCTCGGCGCCCGAGTTGGAGAAGAACGCCGTTCCGAAGTCGTAGCGTGCCGTGATCTCGAGGAGCTTGTGGTGGAGGTGGGACGGGGTCGGGATCTCCACGCGCGCCGGATCCTCCCCGTAGGCGGAGATGAAGTCGGTCCCCGCGTACCGATCCGGGTCTATGGATTTAAGGCGCTGGCTGACCGCCAGCAACTCGGGGTGGTTGTAGCCCAGGACGCTGGTGCCGACGTGCGAGGCGAAGTCGAGGAAGACGTTCCCGTCGGGGTCGGTGCAGAACGGGCCGATGGCGGGAGCCGCTCGGTCCCAGACGAAGCCTTCGACGTAGGTGGCCCGGGCGGCCGCGGCGCGATGGTAGGCGATCCAGGTGCGAGCCCGGGGGCCCGGGGGCGTGACCCGGATGGCGGGAGTGGCGGTATTACGATCCATCCCGGAACCGGCCGGCCCGTATCATATTGCGAGCCTCCTGGGGCCGCCCCAAGGCAGCCGGCCGTGCGGGGGCGGCGGATCCGGTCGCCGTCGTTCGTGACACGAACCGGCGGCGCGGAGGAGGCCGGAGGCCGCGGGTACCCGGCTGCCGGGTGCGGAGCAGGACCGCCCCACCCCGCGAAACGCGGGGCACCCAGCCCATTGGCCTGCTACGCAGCCGTGTGGGCTGGGTCCCCGTCGCGGACCGGCGTCCGCAGGGGTGGCCCCAGGGGCTTGCACACAGGCGGTGAATCTCCGAGTCAACGCATCAGCTCCTCAAGACGAGCGCGGAGGGCATCCAGCCTGGCCGGGATCGGCCGGCTGACGAGGTAGGCGGGGTCCAGGACACCGACCTGCTTCAGCCCGTGGCCGCTCACGGTGCAGACCACCAGGTCGTCCGAGCGGATCGTTCCTTGCGCCTTCAAGCGGATGGCCGCGGCCACCGACACCACGCCGCTGGGTTCCCCGAAGATCCCTGCCGTCCGGGCCAGCAGGGATTGCGCCGACCGGATCTCGTCGTCGGACACGCCGACCGCGGTTCCACCCGACGCCTTGACATCCCACAGGGCCCGCGTGGCCATGGGGGATGGCTTGCCCACGCGGATACTCTCGGCGATGGTCTCGCCGGCCTCGACCGGGGTGACCTCGTCGGCGCCGCGCTCAAATGCGCGAACGACGGGGGCGCAGGCGTCCGCCTGGGCCACCACCATCCGCGGCAGCTTTTCCACCCAGCCCAGGCCCTTCAGCTCGCGATACCCCTTGTACGCCGCCACCACGCCGGCCCCCCCGGCGATGCAGTGGATCATCCAGTCGGGCACCTCGCCGTCCAGTTGCTCCCAGGTCTCGAAGGCGTAGGACTTCTTCCCCTCTAGGCGATACGGATTGCTGGACAGGCAATCGTACCAGCCGAACTCCTCCACGGCCGCCCGGTAGATGCTGGCCACCTGATCGTAGGGCCCCTCCACCGGGATGATCGTGGCCCCGTAGATCCCAGCCTGGGCCACCTTCTGCTGCGAGGTGTCGGCCGAGATGATCACCACAGCCTGCATCCCCGCCACTGCCGCGTAGGCCGCCACCGAGGCCGCCGCATTCCCGGTGGAGACGACGGCCGCGGTTCGCACGCCGAATTCCTTCCCCTTGGAGATGCCCACGGCGTTGCTCCGGTCCTTCAGCGAGCCGGTCGGCAGCAGGGTATCGTTCTTGACGTGGAGCCGCTCGAGCCCAGTGGCGGCCGCCAGGGCCTCGGTGTGCACGAGGGGCGTGTACCCTTCCCCCAGACTCACGATGCACGAGAGGTCCTCCACCGGCAGGAACTCGTGCCACTTCCAGATCGTGGGATCCTGCCGCCGCAGCAGCTTGTCCTGGAAATCGGCGGATAGGTGGCTCAGGTCCACCTGGACGTCCAGGATCATCCGGCAGTCGGCGCAGAAGAACTGCCGCTCCGCCGGCGGCACCTCCCGCTGGCACTTCGGACACGTCAGCGTTCGGACCTTCCCCATGCTCTCCTCGATTTCCCCTTCCTCGTTCCTTCGTAACGAGTGCGCTTGCTGCCCGCCTCTCCCCTCGCCTGCACCATCGTCTTGGTTTCATTGTACTCCAGTTGACGATCTTCCCCAAGCCCGATCAGCGCCAGCGGGGGCTTTTTCCGCGAAGCATAGCACCGCGGGCCAACCACGGAAAGAAATGGGCGGGTCCCGCCTCCCGCAAGCTCCGTCCTGCTCCCTTGCTCCCTCTTCGCAGGGATTATGCTTGTTAAACATAATGCAGCAGGTGCATAATCCCGGCAATCTCTGGCCGGAGGGGTGCAATGCGCCTGACATTCCTCGATCGAACCGAAGAGCTTGCGCGACTCAGGGCCTTGCTTGCCCGACGAGAGCGTGCCGTGGCCGTTCTCTACGGCCGTCGCCGCTGCGGAAAGTCCCGCCTCCTGCTCGAAGCCCTTCCTCCCCGGCGCGCTGCCTACTACGTGGCGGATGACCGCGAAAGCGCCCTCCAGCGGGCGGCCCTGGCGACCGAGGTCGCCCGCGTGGTCCCGGGCTTCGACCAGGTCATCTACCCTGACTGGGACGCGCTGCTCGCCAGGGCGTGGACGGAGATGCCACGGGGCGCCGCTCTGGTCCTTGACGAACTTCCGGCGCTGGTGGCGGCGGCTCCGGAGGTCCCGAGCCTCCTGCAAAAATACATTGACCGCCCACACGGGGGGCCTCATCTCGTCCTGGCCGGCTCATCCCAGCGGATGATGCAGGGACTCGTCCTGGACCGGACGGCGCCTCTCTACGGCCGTGCCACTGAGATTCTCAAGATCACGCCCCTGGCGTGCGGCTGGATCCGGAAGGCCCTTCGCCTCCGCGACGACCGGGCGGCCGTTGAGGCCTATGCCGTCTGGGGCGGCATCCCCCGCTACTGGGAACTCGCCCTGGATTTCCCCGACCAGGACACCGCCCTCCGGGCGCTGCTTCTCAGCCCCCTCGGCGTGCTCCACGACGAACCCGCACGCTTGCTGCTCGACGACTTGCGCGATGTCACTCAGGTGGCCTCGATCCTGGCCCTCATTGGCCGGGGCTGCCACCGGCTGTCGGAGATCGCAGGGCGGCTGGGCAAGCCCGCCACTTCCCTTTCCCGTCCTATGGAACGGCTCCTGGAGCTCGGGCTCGTCCATCGGGTGGTCCCCTTCGGCCTCTCCTCGCGAGACACGAAGCGATCCCTCTACCGGATTGCCGATCCCTTCCTCCGCTTCTGGTTCCGGTTCGTGGAGCCCAACCGATCCCGTCTGGAAGCTCAGCAGACCTCAGGCGTCGCCCGGGAGATTCAGGCTCAGTTTCCTCAATATGTCAGCGGGGTGTGGGAGGATCTGGTGCGCGAGAGCATCCCTCGCCGTCAATACTTCGGCCGGACCTGGCGCGAAGGCCGCCCATGGTGGGGACCTGGCCGGGATCGCACCTCCCTGGAGCTCGATGCAGTCGCCGAGAGTGTGGACGGGGCCGCGCTCCTGCTCGGCGAGGTCAAGTGGACGACGACCCTGGACACGGCTGGCCTGATATCCACCCTGCAACGCAAGGCCGAGAGGTTCCCTCTGGCAGAAGGCCGTCAGATCCTCCTCGGTGTGTGGGTCCCCGCCGCACCAGCGCGGCGGGCACGCGGCGCCGCATTTTTCTGTCTTTCGGATGTGCTCCGGGCGTTGCGGTGATCTCAACTGGTGGCCTGGCCGTCGGAGCCATCGGCTGTTCCTTGCGGACTCTCACCCCAGGCCTTGCCTATGCGCGTTTCCCCACCTCTGCCGCTCGAACTGGGCTGGGGGGTCCATCGCACAACGACGAGACGGGATAGCGCCATCACGCCAGGGCGTGAATGGGGTGGGGAAGCCCAGCCGGGAGACACACCC
The DNA here is from genome assembly GCA_016208645.1 of Candidatus Methylomirabilota bacterium. Classification (GTDB taxonomy): domain Bacteria; phylum Methylomirabilota; class Methylomirabilia; order Methylomirabilales; family 2-02-FULL-66-22; genus 2-02-FULL-66-22. Next base: position 9,642 of record JACQXP010000429.1, read on the forward strand.
TGGGGACGAGGCCCGTAGAACCAAATGCGCGACGCACGGACGTCAAGGAGGGTTTTGCCTTGACACCGAGAAAACGGCCGAGTCCCGTTTCCCAGTATCGCGGAAGCCAGCCGCCGGATCAGCAAACGCGACCCCGAGGATGTGGATGTGCTGGCCCTCACCCTCCATCGGGGACTGCCCCTCCGGCCAAACGATCAGGATTTCGAAGAAGCGGGAATCGAATATCTGACCACCGCCCGCCTCCTCGCCATGTTCTTCGGACCATCCTCTCGCTGAGACTCTATCCCCCCCGGCACCGCCCGTAGTCCCGTTGCAGCCGATAGCAAATTATCAAGGCCTGACCCCCGATTGACTCGGCCAGCCTCCCGCATTACGAGATGTTCAGATCGAGAGGGGTGTAAGGAGAATTCGGGAGCAATGTCCCGGATTACAACGTCCCGGATTACAAGGGGGTTGGAA
>JACQXP010000430.1 GCA_016208645.1 Candidatus Methylomirabilota bacterium
CACTATCGGCCTGTTCACGCAGCGGCAGGTCTCACGGTTGAGACGATTGTCGTGGGTCAGCCGTAGCCCCTCTGTGTAGTAGGGGACCCGGCCGTTTCTTGTAGGAGGGGACGTTGCGGCTTTAGTGGCTTTGCCACATGCAGCCCTCGCCTCCCCGATCTCGTAGCGGGGGAGGTTCGTTCACACACAACTTCCGTGACCGGCTTGCTGAGGAGAAGGAGAAAAGTCCAGGCCACCCATGCGGAGCCAAGGGCCTGACTTGCCCGGCGGGGCGATTCCGAAGGAGGTGAGACGGGAATGGGCTTCTGGATCCTCATCGCCCTTGGCATTTTCCTCGCGCTGTTCATCGTCCTCGCTGTGGTCACCGCCGCCGACCGGCTCGATGTCTTCGACCAGGAGGGACGCCGCCAGGGCTACGCGGTGCCGCAGGCTGACCGCCTGGACCTCTTCGATCGCGACTCTCGCCGCACTGGCTACGGGATCCAGCGCCTCGACCTGCCTGCGCCGGGCGAAGCGCCTGCCTGTGCGACGGCAGACAGGCGGCAGGCAGGCGGCTCCTGGGACCTGTTCCGTCCTGACGGCTCGCGCCTCGGCGTCATCCAGCCGGGCCTCGGTGGCCTCCCCTCCCGCCTGGTCCTTCAACCCCGAAAAAGGTAGCCCGGGGGCACCCACGTGGCAGAATCTAGGCACCCTTGGGCTCATGAGAGGCGCCGTGCGGAAGCCGGGCTAGCGCGCGGGAGCTACCGGGTGGGGGAGGCACTCACCTCCCTCACCCGTCCCCTCATTTCTCGATAGGCAGGTCTGTGGAGTTGCCCCACTCGGCCCAGGAGCCATCGTAGTTCCGGGCAGTTTCGAAGCCCAGGAGTCGGAGGGTGAACAGGGCATGGGCAGCCCGGACCCCTGTCTGGCAATAGGTGACGATCTTCTTGTCCCGGGTTATCCCGGCAGCCTCGTACATCTTGAGGAGCTCAGCAGCGGGCTTGAAGGTTTTCAGATCGTCGGCGGTAAGGTTGCGCTGCCAGTCAATGTTTATGGCCCCCGGGATGTGGCCTCCACGCTTGGCCCTCACGTCCATCCCGTTGTACTCGGCCTGCGACCGGGCGTCTATGATGACCACGCCGGGGCGCTTCAGGTTGGCCTTCACGTAGTCCACCGCACAGATCACGTTCTCGTTCACTTTGGGCGTGAAGGTGACCTGTCTCGCCGTGGGGACCTCTTTCGCCGTCCTGCGGCTCTCCCGGATCCACTTGTTCCAGCCCCCGTTGAGGACATTGGACTTCGTGTGGCCGTAGTAGTCGAGCGTCCACCAGAGGCGCGTGGCCCACAGGGCCCCCTGATCGTCGTAGGCGACCACCCGGATTTTTTCGCCGATGCCCAAGCTTCCCATCAGGGCTGCGAAGTCCTGGGGTTTGGGCACGTAGCCGGTGTCCGAGTCGTCCAGCTTCGTGCCGTCGAGCCTGATAGCGCCGGGGATATGGCCGGCCGTGTAGGCCGCCTGGGAACGCAGGTCTACTATCCTGAGGTCTGCATCGTTGGGGTGCTCCGCCGGCCAGTCCGTCTCTGCCAGCAGTTCCGGGTGGGCGTGCCCCCGGGCAGAGGGAGTGGCCGTGGCCGCCGAGGCGGCAGCGGTGTGGGCCGCCAGCAGGGTAAGGATACCGAGAACGATCAGGGGGAAATATCCCTTGCTGCGCATCTCAACCTCCCATATTGGTTTTCTGTGTTATCTCCTGCACTACCGCGATCGGGTCCAGGGGACCCTGGGTCTTCCGAAGGGTCAGCTTCCACTCGCCGCTTCGCACCTTTTCCACGTCCACCGCGTAGCCCCGCTTGGAGGCCTCCCAGGGGATGGTGGCGAGGGCCGGGGCGTGATCGGTCAGGACCTCCAGCTCCTCATTGGGCGGCAACTTCCCCAGGGCATCCACGGTTCGCATCATGGGGTAGGGACATATCTCTCCGCGCACATCCAGCTTCATCGTCTATCCTCCTCTCCTGAGGCTCTCCTCAGGCCAGTCGCCTGATGATCTGTGACCCCACGAAGGCCCCTCCGAGTAGGCCCAGACCGAACAGCCATCCGTTGAGGCCCAGGGAGGGTATGGCCGAGAAGAAGGCGCCTATGGTGCACCCCAGGGCGATGCCTGACCCGTACCCCATCAAGGTGCCTCCCATGGCCGACTGCAGATAGCGGAGAAGCTGCCTGGGCACCCTGATCTTGAACTCGGACGCCATCACCGATGCGGCGAAGGCGCCAAAGACCAGGCCAACGTCCAGCATGAAGGTGTTGGTGAGCAGTCCAGGGGGCGCATCCACCAGGTTGCAGCCCGAGAACTGGTCGAGCCCTTCCAGGCGGCCAGGGTACAGGCCCAACAGGCCGAAGGCCCTGGAGGACCAGCCAGAAAGCTCCCCCGTGACCCCCAGAGGGTGATCGAAGGCAAAGGCGGTCACGTTGAGCAGGGACAAGGCCACAGCGGCTGCCGATGCGGGCCAGGCCTGCACGAACAGCCTGTTCCAGAGGGCGAGCCGACGGTCCTCGAAGGTGACGAGGGGAGGCTGGGGCTGGCCGGGAAACCGGACCTCCGGCCCAGCCCGACGGGCCTCCCACCAGTACGTGAGAAGGTATAGCACCGCAAGTGCCGCCATCACGGAAATCCAGGCACCCATGTGGCCGAGGCTGTGGGGGAGCCAGATCAGCGGGGCCCTTGACATGCTATTCTCCCACCACCAGTTCCAGGAGAGAGCGGCTCCCTCGAGGCCCAGCAGGATCCCGCCCAGGGCCACCAAGCTCCCCACGTAGCCTTCACCGATGCGCCACAGTGTGCCGGAGATGCACCCGCCGGCTACCACCATGCCCACCCCGAAGAGGAGACCCCCTATCAGGACGTTGGCCCCCAGGGGCCAGACGTGAATCTTCGGGGCCAGTTCCCCCATGGAGGGATCCGGGACCATGCGGGCCATCAGGGTGGCCAGGCCGAGGGCCGCAGGGACGACCCTTGCTCCGAGGGGTCCGATATGCGCAGAGACGGACACGAAGGGCTCCTTGTTCAGTAAGTCGGTCGGATTTCTCGATATTATCCGCTGCAGGCCCTATTTGTCAGCCTAATCCGGCGGCAAGCCTTCTTCAGGGGGGGCCGCTGCTAGCTCTCCAGCACCTGAAGCGTCGGGGAGAGCCGGACCGGGGTGCCGATGTAGGCGGATTGGAGCAGGCGGTCGAAGAATCCCGGGGGACCAACGAACGGGAAGTCGCGCCCATCGGGTGTCCGGGCGATGCCGAAGTAATCACGGCCCCCCTTGGTCTCCTGGTGGCTGATGAAGGCGACGGTCATCCCGTCGGGGATCTCGACCCCGCGCAGCGCCGCCTGCGCCTCCAGGTCGCGTCCGACCACGGCATTCGTGGAGTGGTGATCGAACGGTTTCAGCGCCTCCTGAATTTTCGAGACCTCCTCGGTTCTCCCGCCCGCCAGGATGACGTACCCGTCGAAGGTGTGGTGCCCTCCCACGCTGCTGATGCCGGCGTAGGCGACCTCTTCCGGAGTGAGCCCGAGGGGCGAATAGCCCCCCACCCCCCAGAGTTGCTTGGCCGCCTCGTAGACGAGACGGACGAAGGTCGGGGTGATGCCGTGGCCGGCCATGGCCCCGCCGGAGCGGCCGGCCTTGATCAGCCGGCCGTTGACGCCGACGTCGTTCGCGAGGAGGGCGTGACTGACACCGCCGGGGTAACCCAGGCTCCGCAGGACGACCTCCAACTCGGTCAGGGGAACCCCGGGAAACGGGTTGTGATGCTCCAGGATCTTCAGGCTCGAGAGTCCGGGAATGTGCGCCTGGCTCATGGCCATGGAGACGGATCGCTCCATCGCCTGGGAGAAGATGTGGGTCCTCCGATCGCGGATGCTCGAGGGGTCTGCCGCGCACCCGATGCCGGCCACCCGCACCGCGTGTTCGGCCGTGGGGGGGTGCCTCGACAGGACCAGACCGGCATAGCCCAGGCTTTGCGGGGCGATCCCGATGAGCTTCACCGGCGAATAGATCGTGCGATCCTCGATCTCGTCCGGATGCGTCGTCACGTGCGCGGTGGAGAGGTTCCGGCGCGCCAGTTCGTGGGTGAAGAGGCGCTGCTCATACACGAATCTGTCCAGGGCCTTCACCATGGCGAAGTCGTGCTGGAACACCCGGCCGAGGGCGGCCGCCCCCAGCTTCAACATATTCGCCCCGGTGGCCTTGCGGTCGAAGGGTGAAACCAGGCTGGCGAAGATCTCCGTGATCTCTGCCGGGGCGATCCGCGGGCGGTTCCGGTTCGTCCCCTTGGTATTGCCCGCGGTGACCACCAAAGACATTTCTTCTCCGCGCTCGATGAGATCGGCCAGTGCATCGTTGAAGGGAACGATCCCGGAGGCGGAAGCGGCATGGGTGGGCGTGCAGCGGATCCTGGGCGGGCGTTGAAAGAGCCGGCGGTGCGGGCTGTTGGCCAGGCGGCGATCGAAATCTTCGGCCACCTGGGCTTCGGTGGTCTGGGCCAGCTCATGCGGGTAGGAGATGGCCACGTTGATGCTGGTGGCCCGGGACAGGTCCACGTCGCCGCTGATGGCCTCGGTCACCAGGCGCTCGAATCCCGTCCAGAGGAGGGATTCGGCGTAGATCGGCTCGAGCTTTCCCGACTCCCAGTATGCCTGCAGCGATGTACTCCCTGCGGCACTTGCCTCCTCCCAGATCGGCGGCGGCCTGTAGCTTGCGACCCCGGCGAGCAGATAGACGGAGCCTGCCTCCCGGCGCATGGGGTTCCCCCTTCCCTCCGGCAGGTTATAGGTGAGCGTTGGCGGGCGTGCGGTCCACCAGGACGACGGCCTTTCCCTCCACCACGATCGCGTTGTCTTGATTGTAACAGTTCGTCGAGAGGGTCACAATCGGCTTGTCCGCGCGAACGTGCAGGACTTCTGCGACGGCCGTGATGGTATCGCCGATGTAGACCGGCTGCCGGAAGTCCAGCTCCTGGCGCAGATAGATCGTCCCGGGACCGGGCAACTTCATCCCCATGACGGCGGAAATCAATCCCGTGACCAGCATCCCGTGGGCGATCCGCTTCCCGAAGCGCGCTTGCTTGGCATACCCCTCGTTGATGTGGCAGGGGTTCATGTCGCCGGTGGAGCCGGCGAACAGAATCACATCCGTCTCCGTGATGGTTTTCGTGAAGGAGGCCGTTTCTCCGACCTCGATCCTCGCGCGCGGTTGCATGTTCGGGATCACTGGCACCTCCTCCCCCTTGTGCTGATTCGGCCACCGGAAGAGATCCGGACGGGGCTTCCCCGCAACTTCCGGATCGCGCCGCCATCCTATCAAAAAATTCGCGGGGCGAAATGGATTTTTTCTTTCCACTCCCCCCTGAAACATCTTGACGCAGGCGCCGGGCATGTCTAGAGTGACGCCGCATTCCATCCCAGATCCACCAAGAGAGGAGGCATCCTCATGGAGCTTGGGCTGAACGGAGCGACGACGCTCAAGGCGGACCTGGCCACCGACATCGCGGTGGCGGGCAGGGCAGGCTTCGACTTCGTCGAGATCTGGGCCGCCAAGCTGATGGGGTACCTGGAGCGGGGCGGGCTTCCAGCGCTCCGACGGGACCTGAAGCGCGCAGGGGTCAAGGCGTCCACGCTGAATTCGGTGGAGCGGGTGATTTTCAATGACCCCTCGGGGCACATCCGGATGCAGGAGGATTTCCGGCGATTCTGCCGGGTGGCCGAGGCGATAGGCTGCGAGACGCTGATCGTGGTGCCCAGCCCGCGACCGAAGGGCGTCTCGCTGGCGGGCATCGAGCGAGAGTCGGTCCGGGTCCTGCGGGAACTCTCGGGCATCGCCCGGCCCTACGGGGTCCGGCTGGCGTATGAATTCCTGGGGTTCGCCGACTGCACGGTGAACACGCTGGGGCAGTGTGCGGCAATCGTGGACAAGGTCTCCCGGCCAAACGTCGGCCTGGTGCTGGACACGTTTCACTTCTTCGCCGGCGGGTCCCGTCTGGACTCGATCCGGCAGGTGGATCCACGAAAGATCTTCATGGTCCACATCAACGACGTGGAACGGGCCCCTCGACGGAAGATGAACGATGCTTTGCGCCTCTTCCCCGGAAAGGGGATCAT
>JACQXP010000431.1 GCA_016208645.1 Candidatus Methylomirabilota bacterium
CAGGTGGGGTAGCTGCTGCACGAGAGGAAGCGGCCGAACCGCCCTGGGATGGGGTCTGGCTTTGCTAATTTGCTTTACATGGAGACGCGAAAGGATCTTCATAGTAACCGCCTGTTCGGCTGAGAACTTCGGGCTCTTGCTGCGGCTCAGACACCGATCGCCGCCCGAAGAACGGGCTTGACAATGTAGCCTCATGAGGCTACAATCCGAATCATGATCCGGACGGCCAACATCCGACTGCTGAAGGATAAGCTCAGCGCTTTTCTGCGCGACGTGCAGCGCGGAGACGTGGTATTGGTGACCGACCGCGGGCGGGTGGTTGCAGAGATCCGGCCCCCCAGCATCACCGGGCAGCTTCCGGCTGGGGCGTCAAATCGGTGGCGATCCCTCGTGGAGGAAGGGATACTGAAGGTTGGTTTACCGAACTCTCCGGAGGCGTACTTGCCCGGGGATGTCCGACTTCCCGCACACGTGGTAGATGAGGCGCTCTCTGCAACCCGCGGCGACCGGTGAGCACTGTCTACGCGGAATCCAGCGCGGTCCTACGCTGGCTTTTGGGGACAGAGGACGCCACCAGTCTCCGGGACGTGCTCGCGAACGCGCGGCTGGTGGTCACCTCTGCCCTCACGTCTACCGAAGTTGCCCGGACCCTCCGACGCCTCGTGGCAACTGGCGTGATCGGCACCGGAGCTTCGGACGATTCCTGGAGGCGCTACGCTGCGGCCAGCGCGCACTGGCACTTCTACGGAGTCACCGATGCCGTTCTCGCCCGCGCTTCGCAGCCGTTCCCCCGAGAACCCGTCCGAACCCTCGATGCCATCCACCTGGCCACTGCCGCCATGTTCTCTCTGGAGGTCGCTCCCCCCACTGTGCTGTCCGTTGACCGCTCTCTTCGGGCCAACGCCCAGGCCCTCGGCATGGCCGTGATGCCGGTCCTTCCTCAGGACCTTCCTTGACGCCAGGAGCCGGCTACTGTCGGTGTCTGACGTGGATCAACCCTTGGCGCCGGCCTCGGCGGGAGCGGGAGGCGCGGCGTCGCGCTGGTATTCGCACCCCTCCGTGGCGCATTGGATCTTCACGCCCCCCTTCAGCCGCTTCTCCACGAGGAATTTCGCCCCGCAGGCGGGACAGGGTTCGGGGATCGGGCGGTTCCACAGGGTGAAGTCGCACTTGGGATAGGCGCTGCAGCCGTAGAACGTCCGGCCCCGCTTGGAGCGGCGGGCGCCCAGGGGCGCGCCGCAGCGCGGGCAGTCCACGC
>JACQXP010000465.1 GCA_016208645.1 Candidatus Methylomirabilota bacterium
CCGGCCGCCGGGCGTGGCCGACTCCGCCGGCGAGGTCTCGAAAGATACCTTCAGCCATGCGATCTCTCGCCCGCCCGCCGCGGGTCCGAGGCGAACCGCCAGCGCGTCCACCAACGATCTGATCCACCGCGGGCCCCAGAGAACGCTCACCGAGAGCAAGAGCGTCCCCCGCGGCAGGTCGTGCGTCGTTACCGACTCGCCCCGGGGAAGTCGCCGCTTGTCGAGGCGCCGGGAAAGGCTGAACTGCGGCGGCCACCCCTTGGGATCGGGAAGATCGAGGTCGAGCCAGGCCGCGCCCGCGACTCTGGTCTCGACGCGCACCCGGTCGATCTGACGGCCGGCGGGCGCCGCGAAGTCAAAGTACTCGTGGCCGCCGTCCGCGTTGCGAGACCAGACGCGGGCGCGCGTGTCGGGCGCCGGGTCGGCGAAGTCGCGCACGAAGGACTCGCCGGGAAGGACCTCGATGATGCGCGGGTGCAGCGTGGGGTCGCGGACGAGGCGGCCGCGATCCTGGAGATGTCGCAGCATCATGAAGTGCGCCTCAAGACTGATGCCCGAAGTCCAGTAGAAATTGGTTTCCGCGCCGAAGAGCCCGCTTTCCTCGAGAAATGCGTACTCCCCGACAATCTGTCGGTAACGCTCCAGAGCCGCCTCGATCCGCCCGGCACGGGCTTGCCGGCGCGCCAGATCCAGCAGGGCGCGGATTCGCCACATCGCCACCGTCGGTTCAGGGACGGCAGCCGCGACCCAGCGGCCATCGCGCTGCACCTACCGATCTGCGCTCAGACGTATACGTCGCTCAAGCTCGCCGTCGATCTCCGCGGTCCAGATTCGCCACCGGTCTTCTGTCTTGACCAGCAGCTCCGGACCGCTGTGAGCGGTCGGATCGTCGGCGAGGACAGCGATCTGAGCCAGAAGACGTTTGCGCAGGGCCGCCACCTCTCCCGTCGCCGTCTCGTGCTCGAGCGCCAGCCGATCGATGCGTTCGAGGTTCTCCTCGGGCGAGGGGGCGCCGACCCCGGGGGAGAGCTGGGAGGCCTCCCAGAGGAACTCGAGAGCATGCGCCCGATCGCCACGCTCGAAGTACATCGCCGACTCCAGGGCGAAGGCCGCGGCTTCCGTCTCGCGGCCGAGCAGCAGCGAAGCGCGCAGGGCCTCGCGGCGTGCGCGCACGAAGCCGCCTTCGGCTGCAACGCTCTCGAGAAAGCGCGATCGGGCCGAGGCGTGATCCCCGGCGTCGCGGGCCGCAAGGCCGCGGAAGAACGCGGCGGCGGCCGGGAGGCCTCGCGGCACATCGCGCTCGATCCCGGCGAGAGAAGATGCGTCGTAGGCCAGTCCGAGCTGCTCGAGATGCGTTCGGGCGAGTTTCGCGGGTACCGCGAGAACCTCGGCGACAGGGCCTCTCCAGTTGGCCACCGCCATCCAGCGCTCGTCGGCGTAACGCAGAAGCAG
>JACQXP010000466.1 GCA_016208645.1 Candidatus Methylomirabilota bacterium
GAGGTGGCACGCCGCGTCCTGGCAAACGAGACCATCCTGTATGTGGCGGAGGACCACTCCCTCCCCGTGCTGGACGTGACCGTCGTGTTCCGCGCCGGCAGCCTGTACGAGACAACTGCGCGGCCGGGCGTGGCCCAGTTCACCGCCACCCAGCTTCGGAACGGCGGCACCACGCGCCTCCCCGCCGCCGCCTTGAACGAAGAGCTCGAGGTGCTCGGCGCTTCCATCGAGGCCTCCGCCTCGACCGAGGCGATCTCCCTGACCCTGAATGCCCTGGCCAAGGACGCCGACCAGGCCCTGCAACTGTTCACCGAAGTGATTCGCCACCCGGCCTTCGATCCCAACCCGCTCCAGACGGCCAAGGGGCGCGTGATCGAGGACCTGCGGCGGCTGGCGGACAGCCCCTCGCAGCTCTTGGCGCGCGAATTCACCCGCAAGCTGTACACCGAGGCGCACCCCCTGGGGCGTCCCCTGACGCCCGCGCAGGTGGATGCCATCCAGCCTGACGATCTCCGGGCCCACCACCGGCGCTTCTTTCACCCGAACAACATGATGCTGGCGATTGTCGGCGACTTCTCCCGGGACGAGATGGCCTCGAAGATCCGGGCTCTCTTCGGCGACTGGCCCCGGGGCGCCCTCGACCTGCCGCCACTGCCCGAGGTGCAGCCCCGCTACGAGCGGGGCGTGTACGTCATCCCCAAGAACCTCGCCCAGGCGAGCCTGGCCCTGGGCCACTTCGGCATCAACCGCTTCAATCCCGACCGCTACGCCATCGAGCTGATGGACTTCATCCTCGGGGGGAGCGGCTTCACCAGCCGCATCATGGAGCGGGTGCGGAGCGAGGAGGGACTGGCCTACTCCGTAGGGACCAGCTTCCCCACCGGGACGCGGGACCTCAGCCTCTTCCGGGCGACCGCCCAGACCAAGAACGAGAATGTGCCCCGGGCGGTGGCCGCCATCCTGGAGGAAATGGTCCGCATCCAGCGCCAGCCGGTGTCCCGGGAGGAGCTGGACCGCGCCCAGGAGGCCATCATCAACTCCTTCGTCTTCCGCTTCACCTCCCGGTTCGGGACCGTGGTCCAGCTCATGACACTGGAGTTCAACGGCTATCCCCTCGACTACTTCGAGACCCTCCTCGACCGGTACCGCGCCGTCAGCGTGGCCGACATCCAGCGCGTGGCCCAAAAGTACCTGCGCCCCGACGCCGCCACGATCCTCATCGTGGGAGACCCCTCGAAGTTCGAGTCCGCGATGGCAGCCTTCGGCCCGGTGCATCGCCTGCCCGTGGAATCTCCCGGATGACGAAATCGCCGTGCTCTTCTGCACGGGACCCCTCACACATCACTTCCCCTGGGAACCTTTCACCCTCCCGCTGTGTTGGAATTGGCGAGGGGAAACCAGTCTCTCTCCGAACAGTTCCAGAGCTGATCACCGGAGATCACCCATGACCATGCCGAGGATCCTCGCGGTGGGGACGGCCAATCCCCCGAACCGCTTCACGCAGGCTGAGGCCCTGGCGCTGGCGGGCTACACCGACGAGCGGCGCCGGGGCTTCTTCCTGAACAGCGACATCGAGGGGCGCTACCTGGCCATCGAGAAGAACGGTTTTCGCCCCACCGAGACCGTGGACGAGCTGCAGGCGCGCTTCCGCAAGACGAGCGTGGAGCTGGGATGCTGGGCGCTCCTCCGCGGGCTGGCCCGAGCGGGCCGCAGCGCGCGCGACCTCGACTTCCTGGCCACCACGACCTGCACCGGCCGCCTGTGCCCCAGCCTGGACGCGATCCTGATCCGCGAGCTGGGGTTGCGGAGCGACCTCCAGCGGGTGCACGTGGGGGACACCGGCTGCGCCTCGGCGATCGTGGCGCTCCAGCAGGCCTGCAACCATCTCTGCGCGTTCCCGGATCACCTGGCGGCCGTGGTCGCTGTCGAGGTGTCGTCGGCCAGCTACTACCTGGACGACGGCCTGGAGACGGCGGTGGCCAACGCCATCTTCGCCGACGGGGCCGGCGCCGCCGTCATGGCCTGCGCCGGCGAGGGGCCCGGGGTTGTCGCGCACCGGACCCTGGTTCGCCCCGAGTTCCTGGACCTCCTGGGGTTCACCTTTCCGGGCGGCTACCAGCGCATCCTGCTCTCCAAGGACATCCGGCACATCGCCGCGGACATGCTGGCAGAACTGGTAGACCAACTGCTGACCGCCCACGGCCTCACCCGGGAGGACGTGCGGCACTGGGTCCTTCACTCGGCCGGGCGCCGGGTGATCGAGGGAGCACAGCGCCAGCTTCATCTCTCAGATGGCGCGCTCGCGCCGGCCCGCGCCGTTCTCCGGCAGTACGGCAACATGTCTTCGGCGACTGTCCTGTTCGTCCTTGACCAGCTCCTGCAAACCACGCAGCCCCGGAGCGGAGACTGGGGCGTGATGATCGCCCTGGGCCCGGGCTTTGCCGCCGAGGGGGCGTTGCTCCGATGGTGATGGGGCCGGGTCGTCTCGTTGGCGCCACCGAGCTGATGGACCTGCCCGGCGCCGATCAGGACGAGCTGGCCCGCACCTTGAAAGACCTCGCCTGGATCAACCGCTGGCTGGGAGGGACACGGCTCATCCGCACCGAGCTTCCATCCCTCTTTTACGGCCTGCGCGGCCCCATCCGCATCCTGGACGTAGCTACGGGCTATGCGGACATCCCGAGGGCCATCATCGGATGGGGACGCCGCCGACATCTCGCCATCCAGGTCGAAGGACTGGACCACCATGACGAGATCCTGCAGCTGGCCCGACAGGCCAGCGCGACCTACCCCGAGATCCATCTCCAGCAGGCCAACGCCCTGGACCTTCCCTACCCCGACGGCCACTTCGACATCGTCCTCGCCTCTCTGATCCTCCACCACATGGAGGGAGAGGAGCAGGTGCGGTTGCTGCGCGAACTCTACCGGGTGGCGCGCCGCGCCGTGCTGGTGAACGACCTCCGGCGGGGTCGCTGGGCGTTCCTGCTCACCTGGGCGAGCCTTCACGTCGTTTCCCGCAGCCGCCTCATCCATCACGACGGTCCGCTGTCCGTGCGCCGCGGGTTCCTGCCCGAGGAGTTATTGGCGCTGGCAGGCGAGGCCGGCTGGGCCGGGGCGCACGTGTCCCGCCACCCCTTCTTCCGGCTGGCCCTGGTCGGGGAGAAGAACACCGATCCGGGAGATGCAACCGCAGATGAACGCAGATGAACGCAAATTATCTCCTCAAAGATCTGGCGAACCGTCATGAATCGGGTGTATTGGCGTTCATGCACGATTTCACGGGAAAGACGTCGAAGGTGAGGGGCATGATCCGGCTGGGCGACCAGGATCGGCTCGCGGACGCGGAGGCCTGCGTCACGATTGATGCCGCCAGCCAAGATGACCGACTACCGCATCCGCATCCCCAAGTTCTTTTTCTTCACCGTCGAGGACTACGTCGTGGTCCGCTTCGACGTGCCCGCGAAACTCGCCCAATGATGTCCAACTTCAAAATTGTAAGGCCTGACCCTGACCTTGGAAGAATGACCCTGACCTCGGAAGAAATCCGAAATCCGCAATCCAAAATCCGAAATTCATCATGTGGGACGTGATCGTCGTCGGAGCGGGACCGGCCGGCTGCACGGCAGCCATCCTATTCGTCCGTGAGGGCCTCCGCGTGCTTCTTCTGGACAAATCATCCGCGCCTCCGCCCAAGGTCTGCGGCGAGTACCTGAGCCCCGGATGTCTCCGCATCCTGGACGGGATCGGTGCCCTCGAATCGGTCCGAGAGGCAGGCGCCCGCCCGCTCCACGGGATGACCATCCACACGGCCGCCGGGCGCACTTTGCAGGCGCACTACCCGCACGGAGGAAACCTCGCAGATCTTCCGGTCCACGGTCTCGCCATCCGGCGGTCGGTCCTGGATCCGCTGCTCCTCGACGTGGCCGTCAAGCGTGGGGCGGAATTCGAACCGAATTTTCAGGTGAGCGATCTCGTCTGGGAGGATGGTCGGGTCGTGGGCGTCCGGGGGCGACATCGGGGTCAGGTGACTGCCCTTCGTGGCCGCCTGACTGTGGGTGCGGATGGGCGGAACTCTGTGCTGGCACGCCGCATCGGGAGTGTGACGCGACACCGCTGGTTGGACAAGGTTGCCCTGGTGGGCTACGTCACGGGCGCAGAGCGTGCAGAGGACGTCGGCGAGATCTTCCTCGGCCACGACCGGTATGGCATCCTGAACCCGATCAGACCGGACCTGACGAATGTCGGCCTCGTCATCAACCGCCGGGACTTCACCCCCACGA
>JACQXP010000448.1 GCA_016208645.1 Candidatus Methylomirabilota bacterium
GAGGTGGAGCGAGGGCGTCCGCGTCACGTGCGTCGCGCCCGACTTTGACACCAACGTAGTACCCCACGCCGCGAGGTTGAACCCGAACGGCGTGGCCGTCAAGTCGGGCGACGCGGCTCCTGCAGTTCAGACACTGGGGAGGGCGGTAGCCGGTTGGTCAGCGGCGACGGGCCCCGCGGGGGGCCGCGGCGAGGCGGGGGTGGCGCGGAGATCCTGGGGCAAGGCGGCCGTGGTCGGCAGGATCGTCGGGGTGGTCGGAGCGGAGGCGCCGACGACGCGCGACGAGGCTGCCGGAGTTGGGGGACCGGATGGAGATGGGCTCGGCAGCACGGTCGGCCGCCACGTGGCGATCGGTGTGACGACAGGTCCCGCGCGTCAGGGCGGGCGCGGGTTGGGCAAGGCGCGAGCAACGTCGAGGCGAAGCTGGCGAGTCTTCTGCAGCACCTTCTGCCGCGCGTCTTCTCCGAGCGTGAGGACGAGTTCCTGGTGCTCGAGGTGGCTGAGCCGTGCGAAGTAGTTCGCGTAGTAGAGGATGACCACGGAGTTGCGCGGACGGAGTTGGTCGCGGATGCGCGGCATCGTGCGGCGGTTCAGCTCGGCTCGCCGCGTGCGCTCCAGGTACAGCTGGAGCAACGTGTAGGTCAGGAGCACGAAGACGACCTGCTGCGCGACCAGCGAGAAGGCGCGGGACGAGAAGGAGGCCAGGTTGGTGTACACCTTCCCTTGCTTCCACCGTTCTTCGATCTGCTCGCGCAGCTCGTAGTCGCGCCGGGAGCGATCGGGTCCTGCCGGGGGACGGGTGTCGGCCAGCATCCACTGCTCCTGATGCTCGTCGGCGTAGGTCTCGCGGCAGATGGTCACGGTGAGCGGCACCGGACAGCTCGTCCAACTCCGCACCTCGCCAACCGCCGCCACTTCGCTGCGCAAGCGCAGCTTCGCCGCAGCCGGTGCCGGCCGGGGCTCCTCGGCCTTCCGCGCGGCCAGCGTGGCCTGACGCTTCGCTTCCCGGCGTAGGATGCGCTCCGGCACCCGACGCTCGGGCGCCCCCTTGGGCAGCCGCGGGATCGACGCTCGGCGGTCTCGCCGGTACTCCTCGAAGCGCACGTCCGGAAGTCGCTGGAGGCCGAGCATGTCCTGGAAGGCGTCCATGTTCCGCCGCAGCGGAATCACCACGTCGATCCCATGCTCGGTCTTGCAGCGCCCGATCCGCTCGCCGTCGATGAACCCCCGGTCCAGGATCAACAGCCGCATCACCCCCGGACCTACCGCCGCGACAAAGCCGTCCACCAGCTCGTAGAGCGGTTCCAACTCGCTCTGCTTCCCGCCGAGCACCCGCACGCCGGCGCAGCGGAAGAAGTCCAGCTCCCGGTTGGTGTGCAACAGCATCACCACGCGGTAGCAGCGCCGCCACCGGCACCGCCGCAGTTGCTCCGGCGTCAGCTTCTTCTGCTCGTCGGCGCTCACGACGTGGTTGTGCTCGTCGAACAGCATCAGCGAGGAGCCCTCGTACCGCGGGTTGTCCGGCACGAACAGATACGACCCGTCGCCGATGAAGATGCCTTCCGGATCGAACGCGTGGTGCTGGCGCAAGATGCGCTGCACCGATCCGTTGAACCACCCGTGCAACGCCTCGACGTCCGTGTCGCGCGCGAACTTGCGCAGGCGGCGTAGCGCGATCTTGATGTTGCGCGTGCC
>JACQXP010000449.1 GCA_016208645.1 Candidatus Methylomirabilota bacterium
CCTTCTTCTGCTCGTCGAGGAAGGCGGTCAGGTCGTCCACGGTCCCAATCTTCTGGCCGTCCAGAGCAACGATGATGTCGCCCCCCACGGTCAGCATGAAGTTCCCGACACGCACGCGCCGCTGGGACCCGCGCAGCCCCGCGCGCGCCGCGGGGCCGCTGGGCGCTACCTGGGCGATCATCACGCCCTCCTTCACCGTCAGGCTCAGGGTGCGGGCCAGGCCGGGCGTGATGTCCAGGCCGCTGATGCCCAGCCAGGGGTGGCTGGCTCGGCCCCGGGCGATGAGCTGCGGCAACAACTTCCTCGCGGTGTTCACCGGGATGGCAAAGCCGATGCCCACCGAGCCGCCGCTGGGCGTGAAGATGGCCGTGTTGATCCCGATGACTTCCCCGCGGGAATTCAGGAGGGGCCCGCCGGAGTTGCCGGGATTGATCGCCGCATCGGTCTGGATCACGTTGCGGATCTGCCGGCCCGTATCCGCCTTCAGGCTACGGCCCAGCGCGCTCACCACCCCGCGGGTCACCGTGCGGTCCAGCCCGAAGGGATTTCCGATGGCGATGGCCATCTGGCCCACCTGGAGCTGGGCCGAGTCCCCCAGGCGGAGCGGCGTGAGCTTTTCGCGGGGCAGATTGATCCGGATCACGGCCAGGTCGTTGTTCGGGTCCCGGCCGATCAGCTTGGCCGGGACCTTGCTCTTGTCGGCCAGGGTGACCTCGAGGTTATCGGCATTCTCCACCACGTGGTTGTTGGTGAGAATGTAGCCCCGGTCGTCCACCATGAACCCCGAGCCGGCCCCCCGCTCCGGGACGATCCGGAAGAAGAAGTCCTGGCTCAGCACCGTGCTGGTGATATGGACCACGCCGGGGCTGGCGGCGCGATAGACGCCGATGATGATCTCTTCCTCGGCGGTGAGGCCGCTCGGGCTCCGGCCCGGACCCTCGGCCGGAAAGGCCTGGCCCGTGAGGAGTACGGACAGGGGAAGCAGCAGCCAGAGGACCCGTGCAGCCGGAAAGACGCGCAGCGGACGGCGCAGGATGGACATGCTCGGCTCCCTGAACAACCAGCAGTGTCGCCCCATCTTGATGAAGACCCCGCGCCTCGGGCCGCCCCCAGGGACACCCTAGGATTTTCCGAGGCGCCGCACTTGGCATCCTCGAACTCCGATGGCACCCGGATTGGCGCGAGCACCCGCCGAAAAACGTTGCGCCGGTCGCTGGACCGACCGGCGCTGGCAAGCAAGAAGGTCCGGCAGGGAGAAATCACCCAGCA
>JACQXP010000450.1 GCA_016208645.1 Candidatus Methylomirabilota bacterium
GACCCGCGGCGTGGCTGGGGTCGACGACTATGGGAAGGTGGGTCTCCCTTTTGGCCACGGGCACGGCGCTGATATCCAAGGTGTTGCGGGTGGAAGTTTCAAAGGCGCGGATTCCCCGCTCGCAGAGAATAACCTGCCCGTTCCCGTTCTTGAGAATGTACTCGGCGGCCTGGAACAGCTCCTCCACCGTGCAGCCGAAACCGCGTTTCAGCAAGATCGGTTGGCGCAGAAGACCGAGTTCGGCCAGCATGGAGAAGTTCTGCATGTTGCGCGCCCCCACCTGGATCACGTCGGCGTACCGCAGGACCATGGGCGTCTCACGGGGATCCATCAACTCGGTGACCACGGGCATCCCCGTCTCGCGCTTGGCCTCGGCCAGATAGCGGAGCGCCTCTTCCCCCAACCCCTGGAACGCATACGGGGACGTGCGCGGCTTGAAGGCCCCGCCGCGCAGCAGGTGGGCGCCCGCGACCTGCACCTCCTTGGCCAAGGTGAGCAGCATCTCGCGGCTCTCCACCGAGCACGGGCCGGCGACCACCGCCAGGCGCCGGTCCCCCACCAGCACCCCGTTGACGGACACCACCGTGTTCTCCGGGTGGAAGTCGCGGCTCGCCAGCTTGTACGGCTTCAGGATGGGAAGGACCTTCTCCACCATGGGGAGGGCTTCGATGGCCTTGTCCAGCAGGATGCGCTCGTCCCCGATGGCGCCGATGATGGTCCGTTCCACCCCCCGCGACAGGTGCGGCGTGAGTCCCAGCGCCTCGATCCGCCGGCAAACCTGAGCCACCTCCTCGTCGGTGGCGCGCGGCCGCAGCACGATGATCATGCTTCAACCCCCGAAAAACGTGAAACCGCCAATGAACGCAAATCAACGCGAATGGGGATCACCGCAGGATCGGATCCGAACCATTGGCGTTCATTGGCGTTCATTTGCGGTTGCATTCACTTCCCCAGCACGGCTTTCAATGCGGCGATGCACCGCTCGTTCTCCGGCGGCGTGCCGACGCTGATCCGCAGGTGCGTCGGGAAGCCATACCCGGCCATGGGACGGACGATGACCCCGTGCCGGAGCAGCGCGTCGGCTGTCGCGGGACCCGGCCGGCCCACATCCACCAGCAGGAAGTTGGCCACGCTCGGCACCACGCGGAGACCCAGGGTCCGGCACTGCTCCGTGAGGAACTTCCGCCCCGTCTCGGTGATGGCCCGGGTGCTGGCCACGTGCTGCGCATCAGAGAGCGCCGCCGTCGCCGCCGCCTGGGCCAGGCTGTTGGTATTGAAAGGCTCGCGGGCCCGGTTCAACAGGCTGATGAGCGGCGCCGGCCCGATCCCGTACCCGATGCGCAGCCCCGCCAGGCCGTAGATCTTGGAGAAGGTGCGGAGCACCAGGACCAGCCGCCCCGCCCGGACGAACCGCAGCGCGTCCGGCGTCACCTCCGGCGGCAGGTACTCGTAGTAGGCCTCGTCCAGGATCACCAGTACCTCGGGAGGCACCGATTCCAGGAAGGCCTCCAGGGCGCGGGCCGGGACGGCCGTCCCCGTCGGATTGTTGGGGTTCCCGGTGAACACCAGCTTCGTCCGGGGGGAGATGGCGGCGCGGATGGCGTCCAGGTCATGGGTGAAGTCCC
>JACQXP010000424.1 GCA_016208645.1 Candidatus Methylomirabilota bacterium
CCACCGCCGGCGGCCCGCCGACTACCTCGCCCAGGAAGTTATCCAGAGATGCAAGGATCTGCCCCGCCTTGGCGTGGTGGCTGCCTTTCTGCTCGTCCACTTCCCTCTGGTGGCACCGGGCGCAATCCTTGGGCGAGACGATCACGGCGATCAGGTTCCCGTAGTGGTCGAAGGCATCCGGCTCACCCTTCGCGGCCCGGTGGCAATCGAAGCAGTTCACCCTCTTCTGCCCGTGCGCCCCCAGCCGCCATTCCTCCACCAGGGCCACGTTCTGGGAACTGTGGCACTGGAGGCAGGTCTGGCCCTCCGTGGCCCCCCAGCTCGCGCGGACCTCTTGGGCCCGGGCCCCCCCGGCCCACCAGACGGGCAGGGCGAGCATTCCCAGGAGGAGGAGCGACCAAAGCGCAACAAGACGCCTTCGCCTCATGATTCACCTCCCGCCCCTACGGACCCGAAAGGGTTCAGGGCAAAACCCCCCTCCGCAAAGGACGAGCCCAAGCGCGATCCGTCTCGTGTGATCGGCCTCACTTTTCCATGTGGTGGAATTTCCCGCTGTGGAGTGGCCGGAAAGTCAGCCCGAGGCGCGGTGGATTCCTCGTCAGCGGGTTCCCGTCCGCAGAGCGTAGGAACTCAGCACCTTCATGTAGTTTGCCCGCTCGAAGGCGGAGGGATTCGCCACCGAGCGGTAGCTCATGCTGCCCTGCATCTGGCGAATGGAGGTGTACTCGTGCTCCTCCATCCAGGCCAGGAGATCCGCGCGGACCATTGTGAGATGCTCGATCCCGTTCTTCAGCAGGGCCGACGTCATCATGGCCACGCGCGCGCCGGCCATCATGGACTTCAGCACGTCCTGGGCGGTGTGGACCCCCCCGGTGATCGCCAGATCGGCCCGGACGTGTCCGTGGAGGATCGCCACCCAGTGCAGGCGGAGCAGGAGTTCGTAGGAGCTGCTCAGCGTCAGGCTGGGCACCACCTCCAGGCTTTCCAGGTCGAAATCCGGCTGATAGAAGCGGTTGAAGAGCACGAGGGCGTCCGCCCCGGCCTGATCCAGGCCCTGGGCCATGTTGGCCATGGCGCTGAAGAAGTGATTCAGCTTGACCGCCACGGGAATGCCGACGCTGGCCTTGACGTCGCGGGCCAGGTCCACGTACATCTGCTCCACCTGGGCCCCCGTCATCTTCGGATCGGTGGGGATGAAATACAGGTTGAGCTCCAGGGCGTCCGCCCCGGCCTCTTGAATCTTCCTGGCGTATGTGATCCAGCCGCCCGTGGAGACGCCGTTCAGGCTGCCGATGATGGGGATATCCACAGCGGCCTTGACCCGGCGGATGTGTTCCAGATACCCGTCCGGCCCCAGGTTGTACCGGGTGAGGTCGGGGAAGTAGGAGAGGGACTCGGCGAAGCTTTCCGTCCCCTGGGAGAGGTAGCGGTCCAGTTGCTGGCTCTCGACGTCGATCTGCTCTTCGAAGAGCGAGTGCAGCACCACGGCCGCGGCGCCCGCGTCCTCCATCCGCCGGATGTTTCCCACGTCCTCGGACAGGGGCGAGGCGGAAACCACCAGTGGGTTCTTCAGGCCGAGGCCCAGGTAGGTCGTGGAGAGGTCCGTCATGGCGCCTTCTCCTCTGGCTTGCCGGAGCCCGGCATGGCCGCCCAGTGTTCCAGGAGCCGCCAGCGCGCCAGCGCCTCCGCCTGGGCCAGCTCCAGCGACTCCTTGGCCGCGGCCGGATCGCTGTGGGCCAGCATCGTGTAGCGGGTCTCGTTGTACGCGTACTTCTCCAGGGGCAGGCTGGGCGCCTTGCTGTCCAACTGCAAGGGATTCTTCCCCTGTCTCGCCAGGGCGGGATTGTAGCGGAGGAGGGGCCAGTGGCCCGACTGGACGGCGGCCTTCTGCTGATCCAGCCCGTGGGCCATGTCGTACCCGTGGGCGATGCAGTGGCTGTAGGCCACAATGAGCGACGGGCCGTCGTAGGCCTCGGCCTCCAGGAAGGCCTTGACGGTGAGGATGTCGCTGCCGCCCATGGCCACGCGGGCCACGTAGATGTTCCCGTAGGTCATGGCGATCATGGCGAGGTCCTTCTTGGGCCCGGGCTTGCCCCCCGCGGCGAACTTGGCCACGGCGCCGCGCGGCGTCGCCTTGGACATCTGGCCGCCGGTGTTGGAGTAGACCTCGGTGTCCAGGACCAGGACGTTCACGTTGTGGCCGGACGCCAGGACGTGATCCAGCCCGCCGAAGCCGATGTCATAGGCCCACCCGTCGCCGCCGATGATCCAGACGCTCTTCTTGACCAGCGCGTCGGCCAGGCTCTGCAGGTCCTTGGCCTCGCGGGTCCGGAGCCCCTGCAGCTTCTCCTTGAGGCGCGTCACGCGCTCCCGCTGCGCCTGGATCCCCGCCTCGCTGGACTGGTCGGCGTCGAGGAGCGCGTGTGCCAGCTCGTCCCCCAGGGCCCCCGAGAGGCGGGCGACCAGCTCGCGGGCGTATTCGGCGTGCTTGTCCAGGGCCAGCCGCAGGCCCAGCCCGAACTCGGCGTTGTCCTCGAAGAGGGAATTCGACCACGCGGGACCCCGCCCATCGCGGTTGGAGGTCCACGGCGTCGTGGGGAGGTTGCCCCCGTAGATCGAGGAGCAGCCGGTGGCGTTGGCCACGACCGCGCGGTCGCCGAAGAGCTGGGTCACCAGCTTGATGTAGGGGGTCTCGCCGCACCCCGCGCAGGCCCCGGAGAACTCGAACAGGGGCTCCAGGAGCTGCACGTCCTTCACCTGGCCGAGGCTCAGCGGCGAGCGGTCCATCTCGGGCAGCCCCAGGAAGAACTTCCAGTTCTCCGCCTCCGGCTCGCGCAGCGGCGGCTGGGGCATCATGTTGACGGCCTTCAGGCGCGTCTCCTGCTTGTTCTTGACCGGGCAGACCTCCACGCACAGGCGGCAGCCCGTGCAGTCCTCCGGCGCGACCTGGAGGGTGTACACCTGGTCCTTGAATTCCCGCCAGCGGGCGGGGGAGGATTTGAAGGTGGCGGGGGCGCCGGCCAGCAGCTCCGGCGAATAGACCTTGGCCCGGATGACGGCATGGGGGCAGACCAGCACGCACTTCCCGCACTGGATGCAGATCGCCTCGTCCCAGACGGGGATCTCCAGCGCGATGTTGCGCTTCTCGTACTGGGTCGTGCCCATGGGGAACGTGCCGTCCACCGGCATGGCGCTGACCGGCACCGCGTCGCCTTCGCCGGCGATGATCCTGGCCAGGGTCTGCCGGACGAAGTCGGGCGCGTCGTCCGGCACCGGCGGGCGCAGGTCGAACGTGCTGGTCACCCGGTCCGGCACCTTGACCTCATGCAGGTGGTCCAGGGCGGCGTCCACGGCGGCGAAGTTCTTCTTCACGATGGCCTCGCCGCGCTTCCCGTAGGTCTTCTCGATGGCGTGCTTGATGGCCGCGATCGCCTCGTCCCGCGGCAGGACGCCGCTGATGGCGAAAAAGCACGTCTGCATGATGGTGTTGATGCGGCCGCCCATGCCGGTCTCTTTGGCCACGGTGTACCCGTCGATCACGAAGAAGCGCAGCTTCTTCTCGATGATCTCCCGCTGGGCCGTGCGCGGGAGGTGATCCCACACCTCCGCGGGGCCATAGGGGCTGTTCAGCAGGAAGGTGGCGCCGGGCGCCGCCTCCTTCAGCACGTTCAGGCGCTCCAGGAACGAGAACTGGTGACAGGCCACGAAGCTGGCCTGGCTGATGAGGTAGGTGGAGCGGATGGGCCTGGGGCCGAAGCGCAGGTGCGAGATCGTGACCGAGCCGGACTTCTTCGAGTCGTAGACGAAGTAGCCCTGGGCGTAGTTGTCGGTGTCCTCGCCGATGATCTTGATGGAGTTCTTGTTGGCCCCCACGGTCCCATCGGCGCCCAGGCCGTAGAAGAGGGCCCGGACCGTTCCTGCCTCTTCGGTCGAGAAGGCCGGATCGTACTCCAGGCTGGTGTGGGTCACATCGTCATAGATGCCCACGGTGAAGTGGTTCTTGGGATGGGGCTTCGCCAGCTCGTCGAAGACGGCCTTGATCATGGCCGGCGTGAACTCTTTGGACGAGAGCCCGTATCGCCCGCCGATGATCCGGGGGAACGCCGGGAAGGGGGCCTGGCCCCCCGCCATGGCCTCGGCCACGGCCGTGACGACGTCCAGGTACAGGGGCTCGCCGGCGCCGCCGGGCTCCTTGGTCCGGTCCATCACGGCGAGGGCCTTGACGGTCCGCGGCAGGGCGGCGATGCAGTGCTCCACAGAGAACGGCCGGTACAGGCGGACCTTCAGGACGCCGACTTTCTCGCCGCGGGCCGCCAGGTAGTCCACGGTCTCCTGGGCCGCCTCGGCGCCCGATCCCATGATCACCATGACCCGCTCGGCGTCCGGCGCCCCCACGTAGTCGAAGAGGCGATACTGTCGCCCGACGAGCCGCGCAAACCTGTCCATGACGTTCTGGACGATGGTCGGGCAGGCCAGGTAGTAGGGGTTCACCGTCTCGCGGCCCTGGAAGTAGACGTCCGGGTTCTGGGCGCTCCCCCGGAGGACGGGGTGCTCGGGGGACAGGGCGCGCGCGCGGTGCGCCTGGACCAGGGCATCATCCACCATGGCGCGCATGTCGTCCAGGCTGAGCTGCTCGACCTTGGCCACTTCATGGGACGTGCGGAAACCGTCGAAGAAATGGACGAAGGGCAGGCGCGACTCCAGGGTGGCGGCCTGGGCGATCAGGGCGAAGTCCATCACCTCCTGGACCGAGTTGGATGCCAGCAGGGCAAAGCCGGTGCTCCGGACCGCCATCACGTCGCTGTGATCGCCGAAGATGGAAAGCGCCTGGGCCGCCAGGGAGCGAGCCGCCACGTGGAACGCCGTCGCGGTAAGCTCGCCCGCGATCTTGTACATGTTGGGGATCATCAGGAGGAGGCCCTGGGACGAGGTGAAGGTCGTTCCCAGCGCCCCGCTTTGCAGCGCGCCGTGCGTGGCGCCGGCCGCCCCGCCCTCGCTCTGCATCTCCACCACCGTCGGCACGGTGCCCCAGATGTTGGGGGCGTGTTCGGCGGACCACTGGTCCGCCCACTCGCCCATGGGGGAGGACGGCGTGATCGGGTAGATGGCGATGACCTCGTTGACCCGATGGGCTACGTAGCCCGCCGCCTCGTTTCCGTCAATGGTTACCTGCGGTCTGCTCATGGATGGTCCCCCTGGGCCGTCCGTTCGCTGCGCGGAAATGCCCGCTCCGGATCACCCGTTCCGCGCCGCGGCTGCGACGGCCTGCGAAAAATTGACCCTCGGGCAGTGCGCCCCGGATAACCCTGCTCTCATTTTGGACTCATTCCCCATCCTTCTTCATACCTCACCGGGCGTGAGCAATCAATGGAATTGTCACATATGTTTCTTCGTCAGGACCTCTTTCCGGGGCTGAATTTTCGCGGTGGGGGAGTGATGTGCAGGCATGGAGTTGGGCCTTGGACTGGAAGGGCGCGCGGGCGGTCCAAAAGAAAGGGGGGACCCAGGCGTTGGGTCCCCCCAGGAACGGCACCGGATTCCCTGTGCCTATTTCACGACCGGATACCCGTCCTTCTCCCATGCCAGCATGCCGCCGACCACATCCTTGACGTTGGCGTAGCCGAGCAGCTTCAATGTCATGGTGCCGTAGGCCGCCCGGATTCCGCTCTTGCACACGACGGCGATCGGCATGGACTTGTCCGTGGGGAGCTTGTCCAGACTCCGGCCCAGGGTGCGGATCGGGATGTTCGCCGCCCCCTCGATGTGTCCTGCCTTGAATTCATCGGGCTCCCGCACGTCCAGGACGAACAGGTTTTCGCCGGATTGCTGTTTAGCCGCCAGGGTCTTGCCCGCCACCGTCTCGAAATCCGCAGGGAGGGCGCTGAGGAACGTGTGGATGTTCTCCTTGAGGTCCGCCGCCGCGACCGGCGCTGCCAGCGCGGCCAGGGCCAGAATAATGATCCCAAGGAGACCGGAAGCTTTGCGCAGCATGATGATCCTCCTCTTCTACTCTTACGTATGCGGCGTTCTGACGCCGCGCAGGACCACACGTCGCGTTAGCGACGTGAAGGAATATCGG
>JACQXP010000451.1 GCA_016208645.1 Candidatus Methylomirabilota bacterium
ATGACATCCTCACCGGGTACCCCCTGGGTGCCCTCTCCCATCCAGGGAGAGGGAGAGGAAATGAGTGTCACTGTATTTGCGACACGCAGTACTTAGCTGTCAGGCCGCTGTCCCCGCGAGGCGATGGTTGGGGCGGCGGGGATTCACCACGCTGGAGGTCATCCTTGTCGTCGTGGCGATCGGCATCATTGCGGCAGCGGGCATTCCGACCCTCCTGGGGACGATCCAGCGATACCGCACCCGGACCGGGGCCGATCAGATGGTTGGGGAGTTTCGGCGCGTCCAATCCCTGGCCATGATCTCGGGGGCCAGGCACCGCGTGTTCCTCCGGGACTGTCCGAGTGGTCCGACGCCATGCAAGGAATACCGGATCGAGCGGGAATCTGCTTCCGCCTGGCCGGGCGCCAGCGACGGCACCGGCAACAACGCGAACGTCCTGACCGAGTGGGTTGACCTCCAGCGGGAGTACGGGGGCGTGCGGGTGAGATCCCTGAAGGATGCCGGCGGGGTGGATGCCAGCGACGTGATCTTTGACTCGCGGGGCGCCTCGGTGAATGCGGGGGTGTCCTATCCGCTCAGCCTGACGGTCGCCAATGCCGCCGGCGACGAACGGACGATCCAGGTCCGGAGTGCCGGAGGGGTGAAGGTGCAGTGACGAGGCCGCGTTCGCGTGCGAGAACGTTGCCGATGGGCTTCACGCTGATCGAGGTGCTGGTCGGCCTGCTGATTCTGACTATCGGCCTCCTCGCCATCAGCGCCATGGTCCCCACCGCCTACTCCAACTTCTCCTCCAGCGGGAGCGACACGCTGGCCCTGGCCTTCGCCCAGCAGCGGCTGGACCAGTTGCGGGCCCTGCCGTACAACGACTCCAGCCTCAGCGCCGGGACCTACACCGATTCCGGCGGGAATGCCCCCGGGGACTCCAACTACACGCGAAGCTATCAGGTCGAGGTGGACACCCCGGTGGCCGGCGTCAAGCGGTTGACGGTCACCGCCACCGGGCCCCGGAGCCGACAGGTCCAGCTCAAGACGTTGATCACGCAATGAATGTGGGATCTACCCCTCATGTCGCGCCACCGCACAGCCATGCGGAGCAAACAGGCCGAGCGAAACGGGGGCCGAAGGACGGCGGGCTTTTCGCTGCTGGAGGCCCTGGTTTCGGTGACCCTATTTGCGTTCGTTCTCATGACGATCCTCATGGTCTACGACTCCTCGCAGCAAACCTATGTGCGCGGCGAGGCCAAGGGGGATCTCCAGCAGAACGTCCGCGTTGCCCTGGATCAGATCGTCCACGACGTTCGCCTGGCCGGATACGATCCCTCGAACGCCATCAATGTCCAGACCATCAAGCAACCGCTCCAGCCAGTCACCGGGACCACCCTGAGCGGCTCCGAGCTGCGGTTGATTGCCGACGTGAACCAGGATGGGACCTCCGAGTGTGTGGCCTACCGGCTCAACAATGGGCAGATTCTTCGGCGACAGGCGAGCTGGACCAGCGGGGACTGTACTTGGACCGCCACCGAGAGCGCCGTGGCGGATAACATCAGCGTCCTGACCCTCACGTACTATGCGGCGGTGGGGGCCACCGCCACCACGGACCCGGCGCAGGCCCGGCGCGTCAAGATTCAGATCAGCGGCACGAGTGCCGTGTACAACACCACCTTCACGGCGGAGACGGAGGCGGTCCTGCGGCAGTAGGCCGCGACGCCGCGCGAGGAGAAGGCCGCCATGCTGCGGATACCATGGCGAGGAAGCTCCCCCGGGACGATCCTGGTGGTGGCCATCCTGCTCTTGAGCCTGCTGGCCACCCTGGGTGTGGGCCTGCTGGGTTCTTCGCTGACCGAGAACATGATTGTCCTGAACGATGTGAATGCCCAGCGGGCCTTGGCGGTCGCCGAGGCGGGGATCGCCCACGCCCGGCGGGAAATCGCTGCGAACCTGGACACCACCAGCCTGACGACGCGCCTTGGCGTGGCGACCACTGCGGCTCCGGACGTCGCGGTGTCCGGTCTCGCGACCTATGCGGCTCTCGGGACGGGGAACGGGACCTATAGCGTGTGGGTGTCGAACAACCTCACCGCCTACAACAAGAGCCCCGGCTACGCGGCGGACTCGGCGGCTGCCACAGACACCGACAACAGAATCTGGATCCGGGCAGTGGGGACGTACCGGAATGCCACCCGGACGGTCCGGGCGCTGGTGGATTTCTCCTCCGTGTGGAATCCGCCCGGGACCATCACCCTGATCGACGGCGCGGCGGCAGACAGCGCCACGTTCAACGGCAACGCGTTCGGCGTCACCGGAACCGACACCGCGGCCCCGACCTCCACCGGCGCCTGCGGGACCCTCGGCGCATCCCGGCGGGGGATCTCGGTGGACAGCGATGCCTCCCTGACTGCCCTCGGGAATGCGGTCGCTGACAACCAGGAGGACAATATCACGGGCCGCGGGGGGACCGCGACGCAGGGAAGCTATGCCAACAACGGAACCCTCTCCACCAGCACCCTCCAGGGCGTGGCCAACGCCCTGATTCCGGGGGCCACCGCCATCCCCGGCGGGTCCAACAGCAACGACTATGGCAGCGCGGCGGCGCCCGGGGTGTTTCTGGCCAGCAGCGATATCAAGCTGCTGGGGAATGGGAAAGGCTATGGCGTCCTGATCGCCACGGCCGGATTCGAGATGGCGGGAAACTACAAATGGGAAGGGCTGATCATCCTCATCGGGGCCGGAACGGCGTCCATCACCGGGGCCGACAGCAAGCTCTACGGGTCGCTCCTCGTCGCCAACACCCAAGGCGGAGTGACCCATCTCACGGTCAGCGGCAACGGGGGGGCCTATTTCAGCACCCAGGCACTCTGCCGGGTGCAGAACATGGTGTGCCCTCGTCCACGGTCATCGCGTGGGAACAGGTCGGCTAAAGACGGGGGAGGGGACCGCCTGTCGTCGCGGCGTGTCCGTGAGATCTATGCCCGCATTCTGTTTGGGTCTGGACGAGGCAGATTCCCGAACTCGATCGGTCGTTTTGACGGGCATGGAAAGGTGCACGAGACCCTTTGAAGCCAGACCTAGATGTTGGGCAAGGTTTCCAGTGGACAACAACCTATTGCGGTCCGCATTCGGAACCTGTGGAAAACCGATTTTTCGCTTGACAAATCAATATGTTGTCACTAATAGGCAACGTATGCACCTGAGCCAGCGCACGTAACTGCTGCACAGCAAAGGATTCGATCATGTTCGGCCTCGGCAGGAAGAAAGAGACGGTTGGCCTCGATATCGGAGCCAGCTCGGTCAAAGCGGTCCAGCTTGCGAGGACCCGCGGGGGGTACGAGCTGGTTCGCCTTGGCGTCGCGCCCCTCCATCCCGAGACCATCGTGGATGGGGTCATCATGGACTCGGGGACGGTCATCTCCGCCATCCAGAAGATCTTCACCGACAACCAGATCAAAAGCAAAGACGTGGTCGTGGCGGTGTCGGGGCACTCGGTCATCGTCAAGAAGATCAAGCTGGCCAGGATGAAGCCCGAGGAGCTTGAAGAGGCCATCCCTTTCGAGGCGGAGCAGTACGTTCCCTACGCCGTCGAGGACGTGAATCTGGACTTTCAGGTCCTCGAGAGCACGAATCCCGAGGCGAACGAGATGGACGTTTTGCTCGTCGCGGTGAAGAAGGACATCATCAACGATTACCTTTCCATCATCTCGACCGCCGGGCTGCAGACCGTGGTCGTGGACGTGGATGCCTTCGCCCTCCAGAATGCCTTCGAGATCGCCTCCGACTTGGATCGGGAACAGGTCGTGGGCCTGGTGAATCTGGGCGCCGCGGTGATGAACATCAACATCCTGCAAGGGGGGGTCTCGGAATTTACCCGGGACTCTGCCCTGGGGGGCAACCGGTACACGGAATCCATCCAGAAAATGCTGGGGCTCAGCTACGAGCAGTCGGAGACGCTGAAACTGGGCGGGGAGGTGGATGGGCGGACCTTTGAGGACGCCCGTCCGGCCATTGACATGGTCAATACGGAGCTGGCTGGAGAAATCCGCCGCTCCTTCGACTTCTTCCGCTCCTCCTCGCACAGCGACACGATCCACCGGGTGATCCTGAGCGGGGGATGCGCACGCCTGCCCGGCCTGGTGGAGTTCCTCTCGGAGAACCTGGAGATCCCGTGCGAGGTGGCCAATCCTCTCCGCAATATCAAGGCCGACCCCAAGGCCTTCGACCCCGAGTACCTGGAGGTCATTGCCCCGCAACTCGCCGTGGCCGTGGGCCTGGCCCTGCGGCAGGCGGGAGACAAGTAACATGATCAAGATCAATCTGCTGCCGCGAGAGGAGCGCATCCGCCGGGCGCCCATCAACACCACGCTCATCCTGGCCGCGGCTGGCGCCGTGGTCCTGGTCCTGGCCATGGCCTATGGCTGGTACTGGCTGAACGGAGAGGTCGGGCGCCTGCAGGCTTCGCTCCAGCAGACCCAGGCGGACCTGAAGCGGTTCGAGGAGATGGCCAAGCAGGTGGACCGCTTCCGGCAGGACAAGGCGCGCCTGGAGGAGAAGATCAAGGTCATCCAGACGCTGGTGGCGGCGCAAGGCGGGCCCGTCCGGATCCTGGACGAGGTCAGCAAGGCCCTCCCGAACGAGGTCTGGCTCACGGCGATGAACCGGACGGGCAAGCGGCTGGAGATCTCCGGCATCGCCTTCTCCAACTTCAACGTGGCCACCCTCATGACCAGCCTGGGCAAGGCGTCCGAGCTGCTCTCCAGCGTGGACCTCGTGGTTTCGGAGAAGACCCAGGTCGAAGGGGTCCCGGTGGAGAAATTCACCATCACGATGGACGTCAAAGAGGGAAAGGGCTAGGGGAGAGGCGCGCCATGGCACTGGACATCAAGAGCTACTTCGCCAACATCCCCAAGAAGCAACGCTTCATGCTGCTCGGCGTGCTCGGCGCGGGCGTCGTGGCCGCCTATGTCTACCTGCTCATGATGCCCCTGTGGAGCGACAAGGGCAGGCTGGAGGGGGATTTGCGGAAGCTCCAGTCAGATCTGGACCAGAAGCGGATCATCGCCGCCAACCGGCCCAAGCTGGAGGCAGAGATCAAGGTCTTGGAGAAGCAGTTGGAGGCCGTCCTGGTCAAGCTGCCGGAGGAGAAAGAGATTCCCAAGCTCCTCACCCAGGTCAACACGCTGGGGCAGCAGAGTGGCCTGGAGTTCTTGCTGTTCCGCCCGGCGCCACCTGTCCGCAAGGGGTTCTACGGCGAGGTCCCCATTGACATCCGGGTGGAGGGCCAGTACCACTCCCTGGGGACCTTCCTGGATCGCGTGAGCAAGCTCGAGCGGATCGTGAACGTGTCCGACATCAAGATCAGCCCGTTGCAGCTTCAGCAGCAGCAGCGGACCGGCCGGAGCGTCGTTGCCGACCTCAAGGCTACGACCTTCACGTTCCTGGAAAAGGGAGGACCCACCAGTGCGCCCGCAAAGTAGCCGGGGACCGGGCATCCACCTGGCCGCAGGACTCCGGTGGCCTTCGGGGCGGGCGGTGATCCACCTCTGGTGGGCGACCCACCCGTGGTGGCTGCCCGCCTTTGCCCTCGGCCTGGTCGTAGTCCTCGCGGTGAGTGGATGCTCGGGCGGAGGCGCCCCAAGTGCCCCACCGCCGGCCCGACCCGCCCAGGCGGCCGCCGCCAAGTCGGCCGCGCCGGCCGCTCCAGCCGTGCCGCTGACGCCCTACGTCTACGAGGCCAGGGGTCGCCGGGATCCCTTCCGCCCGCTGATCGCCCCCCGGGTGGCGGAGTCCAAGGCCCAGCCCAAGACGGGCCTGGCGGCGCTGGAGGTCAACGAGCTCAAGCTCGCGGGCATCGTGTGGGAGCGGCGCGGATTCTTCGCCCTGGTAGAGGCGCCCAACGGCGCAGGCTACGTCCTGCGCATCAATGACAGGGTTGGCGAGGGCGCCCGGGTCACCAAGATCACCCCGGAGGGCGTGACATTCGAGATGAAGGCGACCACCCCTCTGCCGCAGACCCCACCACGCCTGGTGGAGCTCCGGCTTCGGAAGGAGGAATAGCCCATGCAACAGCGGGGATCCTCTCGTCTCCTCTGGAGTGGCCCGCTCCTCGGGATTGCCGTGTTTGTCCTGGGGGGATGCGCTACCGAGATGGCGGAGGTGGAGTCGCCCCAGCCGGCCCCGATGACCGCCACGCCCGCGGCTCCGTGGGCGCCCCAGCCATCGCCCCCCACCACGGCTGAGCCGCCCCGCGCCGAGGCCGCGCCGCCTCCGGCGGCACCCCCTCCGGCTGTGGAGGCCGCGCCGGCAGCCCCGGCGCCCGCACCGGCTGAACCCGCCCTGCCCAAGCCCATCGAGGTCACCGGGGTTGACGTGCAAGAGGCGGGTCCAGGAGGCCTGGCGGTGGTCGTGGCCGCCGACGGACCGATCACCACCTATGAATCCTTCACCCTGCCGGATCCGCCACGGCTGATCCTGGATATCCCGAACGCCACACACGCAATCCCCCAGCCGATTCCCGCCCGGCCGCCGATGGTGACCGCTGTCCGGTCTTCGCAGTACCGTGAGCGACCGGCGAAAATCGTCCGGCTGGTGGTGGACCTTCGCTCCATGCTGCCTTACCAGGTGGCGACGGCGGAGAATCAGCTCCGAGTGCAACTGGGAACCGCGGCGGGCCCGCCCGCCCCCGCGCCCCCAGTCCCCGCGCCGGTGACCGCCCCCGCTCCTCCTCCGGCGGCTGCTCCTGCGCCGGTGGGGAAGGTGATGCGGGTTGATCTCCAAAGCGTTCGGGGGCGCCAGCGAATCGTGATCGGAACGAGCGGTCGGGTCGCCTACAGCGTGAGCGAGATCTCCGATCCCCCGAGCCTCGTGGTGGACGTTTCGGGGGCGCAGATCGATCCCGCGGGCGCCCGGCCCCTGGATCTCCGCCAGGTGGCCTCACCGCTGAGCCGGCTGCAGGCGATCCAGCACCAGACGGCGCCCGATCCGGTGGTCCGGGTGGTGGCCGACCTCCGGGCTCCCACGCGCTACGAGGTCCAGCAGACCCCATCGGCCATCTTGGTCGAGCTGCTGCCCTCCGCGCCGGCACCTGCCGCCCAGGCCGCGGCGGCCCCGCCGCCGGCCGACCCCGTGGTCCCAGCGGCGCCCGTGCCTGCAGCCGCTCCGGCCCCGACGCCCCCAACCGCACCCCCCCCGGCGGCAGCGGCTCCCCCGGCACCCCCGGTCGGCCCTCCTGGCCCGACTGGCCGCCTCTACATGGATTTCAAGGACGCGGACATCAATAACCTGCCCCGGATCATTGCCGTGGTCAGCGGCATGAACGTCGTGGCCGGCGGGGACGTGACGGGCAAGGTGACCGTCCGCCTGGTCAACGTGGATTGGCAGCAGGCGCTGGATGTGATCCTGAAGATCAATGGGATGGGCTACGAACTGGACGGGAACATCATTCGCGTGGCCCCGCTGGCCAAGCTGGCGGCGGAGCAGAAGGCGCGAGAGGATACGCGGGTGGCCGCGGCCCGCGCCAAGGAAGCCGAGCAGCGGACGCAGGTCCAGCTCGAGCCCCTGGTGACTGAGGTGGTTGAGATCAACTACGCGACGGCTGCGGATGTTGTGAAGAACCTGGATCGCCTCAAGACCCCGGGTCGGCCGGATGCCAGCATCGCGGTGGATGACCGGACGAATAAGCTGATCATCAAGGAGACCAAAGGCACCATCGCCGAGATGAAGAAACTCCTCCAAGCACTGGACAGGGCAACCCCCCAGGTAATGATCGAGGCGCGCATCGTGGAGGCGACCCGGTCGTTCTCGCAGAGCCTGGGCGTGGAATACGCCTTCACGACGAATGCCCTGACCAGTCGCGGGACTGCCGGGCACAACCTGACGCCCATCAGCGTCTTCACCTCCGCAGCCGCGACCGGCATCTTCCCCACGGCGGGCAGCAACCCCCCCATCGCGATCTCGTTCCCGGCCTCGGGGGTCGGCGTGTCGGGCATCGGGTTGAACTTCGGCACCCTGGCGAACAATTTCTTGTTGGGCGCGCGCCTCTCGGCGGCCGAGAACGAGAACAAGATCCGGACCCTCTCGGCGCCCAAGGTCGCGACCCTGGACAACCAGGAGGCGGAGATCCGCCAGGGAACCCAGGTTCCATACACCACGGTGGACAGCTCGGGCCGGACCGTGGTGGCGTTCCAGGACGCCTTCATCCGGTTGAGGGTGACGCCCCACATCACCAATGACCGGCGGGTCTCCATGAAGGTCGAGGCGGAGCGGAGTTTCGCCGGCGATCGCATCGACTTCGCCGGTGGCTTCGCCTTCAAGCTGGAGCAGCGCAAGGCTTCCACCAACATCCTGGTCTCCAATGGCTCCACGGTGGTCATCGGCGGCCTCATGCAGAACACGGACAGCGTGTCCGAGACCGGCCTGCCTTGGCTGAAGAACGTTCCGGTCCTCGGGTTGCTGTTCAAGAGCCATTCCATCGGGCCGAACGACAAGATCGAGCTCCTGATCTTCCTCACGCCGACGATCCTGGAGGAGCCGCGCCTGGGCTGAACTCCGGCCCTTCGCACGGAGGAACACCCCAACGCACCCCCGGACGGGGGTGCGTTTTTTCTTTGGTGAGGCAGGGCGAAGCTGTATGATGTATAAGTACTTTCAGGGGCGAAGGGATCAAAAGAGTCATGGGAACCTTCAGCGTGCAGGCGACCATCTCCCATCCGCACGAGCCATCACGCTGCCAGGAGCTTTTCCTGCTCGTAGACACCGGCGCCGCCTATACGGTGATCCCTGAACCCCTGCTCGAGGCCCTGGGCGTCCACCCGACTGCCAAGCGGACCGTGACCCTGGCGGATGGCCGCGAGGAGGTGTGGGACCTCACCTACGTGCTTATTTCGCTTGCCGGTGAGCAGGCCCCCACACCGTGTCTAATGGCACCCCATGACGGGATGACGCTGCTGGGGGCCGTCACCCTGGGGCAATTTGGCCTGGGCGTGGATCCTCTAGGCAAGACGCTCATCCCGGTCCGCGCCCCTCTGGCCTGCACCTGCCTCTCCCCTCGCCTCTGCCTCTCCGCCCACCCAGAGGGTACCCAGGGATCGGGTGAGCCGGGTTGGGCCCCGCGGAACAGCCGGGACCCACGGCACCGCGGTCCGCTTGCAAGTGGACCGCCGTGGCGTGGGTGCCCCGAACAGCCGAACAGCCGAACACCCTTGCAAGGAGCCGCATGCTGCGCTACATGACGGCCGGAGAATCCCATGGGCCAGCCCTGGTGGCCATCCTGGAGGGGATGCCCTCCAACGTTCCGGTGACCGCGGCCGACATCAATAGCGAGTTGCGCCGCCGCATGGGCGGCTACGGCCGGGGCGGCCGGATGAAGATCGAGCAGGACGAGGTCCAGATCCTCGGCGGCATCCGTCACGGCAAGACCCTGGGGAGCCCGATCGCCCTGGTGATCCGGAACCGCGACTGGGAGAACTGGAAAACCGTCATGGCGCCCGAGGCGGAGGCCGCCCGGGGCGACCCGGACCGGCCGCCCATGACGCGGCCCAGGCCGGGACACGCGGACCTGATCGGCGGCCTCAAATACGACCATCAGGACCTGCGCAACGTCCTGGAGCGCGCCTCGGCGCGGGAGACGGCGGCGCGGGTGGCCGTGGGCGCGGCCTGCAAGTGCCTCCTGCGGCAGTTCGGGATCCAGGTGGTGAGCCACGTGGTGGAGATGGGGGGGATCCGGGCCAAGACCGAGGGATTGAGCGCGGCCGAGATCGTGGCGCAGGCGGAAACCTCGCCCGTGCGCTGCGCCGATCCCGATGCCACCCGGGCCATCCTGGCCAAGGTGGACGAGGCTCGCGCCCGGGGCACGTCGCTGGGCGGCGTCTTCGAGGTCCTGGTCGTGGATCCGCCGGTGGGCCTGGGGAGCTACGTCCACTGGGACCACCGGCTGGACGGCCGGCTGGCGCAGGCCCTCATGAGCATCCAGGCCATCAAGGGGGTGGAGATCGGCCTGGGGTTCGAGACGGCGCGCCGCTTCGGCTTCGAGGTCCAGGACGAGATCTTCTACCAGTCCCCCGGCCCGGGGGCCGCCGAAGGCGAGGGGTTTCACCGGCGGACGAACTTCGGGGGTGGCCTGGAGGGAGGAATGACCACCGGTCAACCCCTCGTCCTGCGAGCGGCCATGAAGCCGCTCTCCACCCAGTACAAGCCGCTGGCGTCAGTGGATATCCTGACCAAAGAGGCGAGCAAAGCCGGGGTGGAGCGTTCGGACATCACGGCGGTCCCGGCCGCCGGGGTGGTGGGGGAGGCGGTGGTGGCCTTCGTGATCGCCCAGGCCCTGTGTGAGAAATTCGGCGCCGACAGTCTGGCGGAATTGCAACGGAATCATTCCGGCTACGTGGCATACCTCAAGTCCCGCTGAGGCGCCGAACGGAATACCCGAAGATCATCGGCAGCCTGCCCTGACCCCTGGTCTCACCGCTCCCGGATCGACCGTTCGGGTGCGCCCCCCTCGCGCGCGTTCCGCCGCTAGAACGGCCGGTCGAAGGGTTTCCGGTGATAGGCCTCCACCAGGCCGCGCAGGATCGTGACCAGGGCGGCGCTGACCCCGGCCGGGATGCCGTCCACGTGGTTGATCGGCTGCCCGGTCCCGCCATCCATCACCCGCATCCTGGCGGTCAGATCCAGGTACTCCAGCTCCCGCTTCGGATCGTGGCAGAGGCTGAGGTCGCCCGTCTGGAGGGCCAGCAGGGCGGCCAGGGCATAGCCCCCCCAGTTGGAGACGGCCGCCGGGTACAGGTGGGTGGTGGTGATCGTGCAGGCGATGGTCGGCCCGAAGGGGACATGCGTGACGATGTACTCGTGAATCTTCCCCCAGCCGATCTCGTTGCCACCGTCTCCGACGCCGATGGTCACCTTGCCGTCCGCGGTCAGCTTGGCGATCACATTGTCGATGTTGGCCCGGGTGTGGTCCCGGTTGTGGGCGTTGATGGAGTACATGTGCCCATCCGCGGTGGCCCCCTGCTTCTCGATGCTGATCCCCAGGTCCATTTCATCGGCGCAGGGGAGGTTGGCAGCCCGATCGGTCTTGTGCAGTTCCTTGAGGCCGGCCGCCAGCCTCTCCTGGCGGATCAGCTCTTCCAGAATCGGGAAGAGTTCCCGCTCGGCGTAGAAGGTCACGCGGCACCCGATCCGCTCCAGCGCCCGCCCCGCCACGATGGAGCCGAGCGGACCGTCGTTCTCGCCGTTGGGCATGTGCCCGGGGACGGGGGCCCCGGTGAAGATCCCCACCCGCTTCCCCCGGTGGGCCATCAGGGCCTGACCGACGGCCAGACCCAGGGGCGGCCCGCCGGCGCGGGCCGCCGCGTACATCCCG
>JACQXP010000452.1 GCA_016208645.1 Candidatus Methylomirabilota bacterium
GACTATTTGAAGGGCGGGAAGGGGGACGACATCCTGGTGGGGGGCGCGGGGGACGATACGCTCCTCGGCGGCGACGGCCGGGACCTGCTGATCGGGGGCTTGGGGGCTGACCGGCTGGTGGGCGACTGTGGCGACGACCTCTTGATCGCCGGCCCGACCCGGTACGATGCCAATCCCGAGGCCCTCCGCGCCATCCTCCGGGAGTGGACCCGGACGGATCTCGCCTACGGGGAGCGCGTGGACCACCTCCGGAACGGAGGGGGCTGGAACGGCGACGTCACGTTGAACAAGACAACGGTCGTTGGCGACTCCGCGAAGGACAAGTTGACGGGCGGGGCCGGCAAGGACTGGTTCCTCTCCGACGGGCAGGACAAGCTGACGGATCGGCAGGCCGCCGAGATTGCCACCCGCACGGGTGAATCCAGGGGAGACGGCCATCGGGGGCGGAAGGGCTGCCATGGGGTAGGCTGGGCCGGGAGCGGGAGCAAGTGGCTGTCGAACTTCCTGCTGGACCTCGCGGCGACCGACGCCGCTCTCAATCCGAATGCCGGCATCCAGGTGGTGCTGCCGGGGGCCGCGGGCTAACCGGGAGGCGACTGGAGGCAACCAGAAAAATATCCGTGTCAAAATGACCAATGACCAATTTCCAAATCCCAATAGCGCCCCACGTGCGGACTGCCGCTGCCCTGCCGCCTGCCTCCCAGCTTGGCCGTTAGAAATTGGTCCTAACCCGGGATGAATCGCGACCGGGTTCTCGAATAATCCGAGTTACTGCGGCCCGCCGGCAATCGCCTCAGGCGGCCTTCGCCGACTCGCCTCTCGTGCGTCGCTCCGCCATGTAATAGAGGACGGGCACGGCCATCCGGCTCAGCAGGGTCGAGGCCACCTCGCCCGCCATCAGGGAGATGGCCAGACCCTGGAAGATGGGGTCGAACAGGATCACGAAGGCGCCGACCACGACGGCCGCCGCCGTCAGCAGCATGGGCCGGAACCGGACGGCACCGGCATCCACGACCGCCTCTTCCAGCGGCATGCCCTGAGCCATGCGCAACTCGATGAAATCCACCAGGATGATCGAGTTCCGGACGATGATGCCGGCCCCGGCGATGAACCCGATCATGGAGGTCGCGGTGAAGAAGGCCCCCATCAGGCCGTGGGCCGGCAGGATGCCCACCAGGGTCAGGGGGATCGGGGCCATGATCGCGAGCGGGCTCGTGAAACTCCGGAACCACCCGACCACCAGGACGTAGATCAGAATCAGCACCGCCGCAAAGGCCAAGCCGAGATCCCGGAAGACCTCGTAGGTGATGTGCCATTCCCCGTCCCACTTCATGGCCAGCTTGTCGGTGAAGAAAGGCTGCCGGGCAGAGTACGGCTCGATGGTGTATCCCTCGGGGATCCGGAGCCCGGCGACGTCCCGGTTCAGCTTCAGGATCGCATACACCGGGCTCTCCTCGGCCCCGGCCATGTCGGCCGTGACATAGACCACCCGCTTCATGTTCTTGCGGTAGATGTTATGAGTCTGGACGCCCGCCTCGGGACGGACGACCTCGCGAAGGTGTCTCCCGTGACGTAGACCACCCGCTTCATGTTCTTGCGGTAGATGTTGTGGGCCTGGACGCCCTCTTCGGGGTGGACGACCTCGCGGAGCGGCACCAGGCGGCCCGTCGTCCCCAGGACGTGCAGGTCAGTGAGGGACGTCACCCCGGACCGCTCCTCCCGCGGCAGCCGGACCAGGAGGGACACGTCCTCCTTTTCCTTTGGCAGGTGGGCAAGGCCGACCGTGAGCCCCCCCACGGCCAGGCGCAGAGTCTGCGCCACCTGCTCGGCCGTGACGCCGTGCAGGGCCGCCTTCTCCCGATCCAGCACGAAGCGCACGCGGGCCTGCGGATCCTCGACGTACCAGTCTACATCCACGACCCCTGGAGTCTTGGCGAAGAGTCCCTTGATCTCCCGGGCCAGCGCAATCTGCCTCTCGTAGTC
>JACQXP010000453.1 GCA_016208645.1 Candidatus Methylomirabilota bacterium
CGATGTATTTCTTCACCCGGGACAGCACCCGCTCCACGGCCTCGAGGTAGAGGCGGGTCTCGGTCACCGCCCGGGACCGACCGTACTCCCGAAGCTTCTCCCGGAAGCGCGTGGCCTCCCCCCGGGCCACATTCACCTTCTCGACCCGGTAGGCCTCGCCTTCCCGGAGTGTCTTCGCAGCCTCCCCGCGGGCCTTGGGCACCACTTCGTTGGCATAGGCCGCCGCCTCGTTGATATAGGTCGCCCGATCCTCTCGGGCCGAGGCCACGTCCAGGAACGCGTCGGCAACCTCCGCCGGAGGCGTCACGCTGACCAAGCGGATGGTCAGCACTTTTACACCGGCCCCGTGCCTGTCCAGGCTCTCTTGCAGGCGGGCCCCGGCTTCCCGCTCGACCTCCGCCCGCCCCGTGGTCAGCAGATCGTCAATCTCCCGCGTCCCCACCGTCTGCCGGATCGCCGCCTCCAGATTGGCGGCGATGAGGCCCTCGGGTTGCCCAACATTGAAGAGGTACCCCGCCACGTCTTTCACCGCGTACTGCACGGTGGCACGGAGGGCAACGAGGTTTTCGTCCCCCGTCAGGAGCTCCAGCGGCGGCGGCGCGATAGCACGCACGGTCGCCACCTTGATTTTCGTCACCGTCTCGATGGGCCAGGGGAGCCGGTAGTGGAGCCCGGGCGGCACCCCCACGCCGACACGCCGCCCGAACCGGCGAACGACGGCCTCCTCCTCAGGCCCGACAAGATAGATCCCCGACAGCACGTAGCCCAGGGCCAGACCCGCCGCGATCATGGCGACCATACGACGCGACGGCTGGAGAGGGCGGAGGAAGCGGTGCTCCAGGTGGCCCTCCTCCCGGAGGCCCGCCAGGGCGTCGCTGAAGATGTGGGTACCAGCGGAGAGGATGAACAACACCACGACCACTGCCGCCACCCGGTCCAGACTCCGGAAGCCGATCAGGTAGCCGAGGAGTCCCGCCAGCACGACGCTGGAGCTATACACGTCCATCATGGAGTGGATCCCGTCGGCGACGAGGCTGGGGGAGCTGGTCTGTTGCCCCACGTAGGTCTTGTAGCGGCCCATGAAATAGGCAAAGCCGATGGTGACCAGGGCCCCCAGGGCCACCCACGCCACGTTGGCCAGGTCATGCTCGTGGCCACCCACGACCTCGGCGAAGATCCGGTAGCCCATATAGAAGATGAAGATGGCCACGAAGAGGGCCACCCCGTGCTCGATCCGGCCGGCCCGGGTCGTCCCCTGGTCCGGGGACCCAGCGGCTGCGCCCCAGCGCGATGCCGCTGGGTGCCCGCTGGGTGCTCGCGCCGCAAACACCAGCCCTCCGAGGACGATCGCCGACACGAACAGGTCGGCAAAGGAGTGCCAGGCGCTGGCCTTCAAGGCCAGACTTCCCGAGGCCGAGGCCAGGAGGAACTTCGTCCCGATCAGCAGGACGTTGGCCCCCATGGCGATCAGCAGCGTCTGTTCTTTTCTCCCCATGGTCACCCCCTACAACTTGCATTTTCAAATGGTAAACTGACAACCGACAACCGGTCAGATTGAAGCACGAAAGAAGATGGCCTGTTGTCGGTTGTCAGTTGTCCGTTTTCAATTGAAGCGGGTGCGGCTCATCTCCGCGAGGACCTCGCTCACCCGGTCCTCGTGGACCACGAGATTCATCCGCTTGACCAGCTCCCGCTCCATCCGCTCCAACACCTCCCGGTGGCGATCCCGAATGACGTCAGTGCGGACCCCATCCTTCACCCGATCGAAGGGAAGTGGCGGCAGCTCCTGCCGCTCGCGGACCTTCACGATGTAGTACCGGCCAGCCAGGGGGATGACGTCACTCACTGCACCCGGCCGCAGAGAGAGAATGTGGGTATAAGCCACGTGGGATTCGAGATCCATCAGGGCACCCCCGGGATGGGTGATCCAGCCGTCTACTTCGCCCCCCTTCTGTGCCGTCTCCCGCTCCTCCGAGACCTCCCGGGCCACCGTCGCAAAGTCCTCCCCCCGACGCCAGAAGAGCAACCGCGCCGGCCGGACCCGCTTCATCGCGGCCTCGACCTTGGCTCGAGCGCGCCGGTCCGCCTCATCCGTTTCCCCCCGGCCGACCTCGATGAGGCTGATCTTCAGCCGGGGGCGAGGTTGGTAGCGGGACTGATTTCTTTGGAAATACTGCTTCAGCTCCTCCTCCGTTGGGTCTTTCTCGGCTGCCATCTCCTCCTGGTGAAGCATCTCGGCGAGGAGGTGCCGCCGCGTCTCCTCGATGTCCTCCTTGTTCCGCAGATCCGCCATCCCTCCGGACGCGCTCTGGAGGACCAGGAGGCGCTCGATGAGCCGGTCCAGGAGCTTGCGTTTCCCGTCGGGTCCCTCGAAGTGATGCCGATGCTGCGGCGCGATGGATTCCGCCTCGGCGAGGAAATCCCCCAGGGTGTACCGCTACCCGTTGACGACGACCAAGGTGCGGGTCTTGTTCTCTGCGTACCGCCGCCGCTCTCGCTCCCCGCGGAGGATGGATCGGATCTCCCCTTCAACCTCCTCGAGGGCCTTGCGGCGCTCCCGTCTGCGCTCCAGGAGGCGCACCACGACGGCACTGTTCCCCTCCCGAAAGACCGGGCTCAGGCCACCCTCGCTCAAGGACAGGACATTGGCGTCGAAGGCCGGCCCTCGGCTGCCCCGGGCCACGAACCCGTCCCCCGGGAAGGCCCACCCGCCCACCGCGGGGGCCACACTCTCCAGATCCTCGCCCGCCTGGAGTCGCGCCCGCGCCTTTTCAGCCCGCGCCTGGGCATCCGCGGCATCCCCTGTCGCATCAATCTGGATCTCCTCGATTCGAACCCGATCCGGCTCGACGAACCGGTCCCGATTGGCGAGGTAGTA
>JACQXP010000454.1 GCA_016208645.1 Candidatus Methylomirabilota bacterium
ATGATGATGTACAGCATCGAGCTTTACGGGCGCCTCAAAGACGAGACCGGCTACGACCCGGGCTGGCGCCAGGTGGGGAGCCTCAGGCTGGCCTCCACCCCGGCCCGCCTGGAAGAGCTGAGCCGCCAGGTTGCGTGGGCCAAGACCTTCGGCCTCCCCCTGGAACCCATCAGCGTCAAAGAGACGCTGAACCTTTTCCCGATCATGACTGACGAGGGAGTGCCGGGCGCTATCTACCTTCCCACCGACGGCTGGTTGGATCCCTCGGGCCTGACTCAGGCCCTGGCGCGCGGCGCGCGGATGGGTGGGGCTTCGATTCACACGGGAGTACGTGTGCTGGAGATCAGGACCCGGGACGGGCGGGTGAGCGAGGTGGTGACTGACCACGGCGCCATCAGAACCGAGATCGTGGTGAACGCTGCGGGGATCTGGGCCCCCCGGATCGGGGCCATGGCGGGCGTCACCGTGCCTATAGTTCCCATGGCTCACCAGTATCTCGTCGCCAAGCCGATCCCCGGCTTTGAGCTGCCCCGCACCGCTCCGACGATGCGGGACCCGGATCTTCTGGTCTACTACCGGGAAGAGGTGGGCGGCATGGTCATGGGCGGCTACGAGACCGACCCGGCGCCCTGGAGCCCGGAGGGGGTGCCGTGGGAGTTCCACGACCGGCTCCTGCCCCCCGACTGGGAGCGCTTCGAGGAGATCCAGAAGGGCGCCCTCCGACGGACGCCGTGCGTGGAGGGGGCCGAGGTGGCGCAGCTCATCAACGGCCCCGAGGCCTACACCCCCGACGGAGAGTTCATCCTGGGGGAGTCGCCCGAGGTGCGCGGCTTCTTCGTGGCGGCCGGCCTGTGTGCCCACGGGATCGCGGGCGGCGGCGGCACGGGCAAGGTCCTGGCGGAATGGATCGTCGAGGGTGAGCCGTCCATGGACATGCACCACATGGACATCCGGCGCTTGGGGTCGCGCTATGCCAGCCGTGCCTACACGTTGGACCGGTGCATGGAGGTGTACGAACACTACTACCTGATGAAGTTTCCCTTCGACGAGCACGAGCGGGCCCGGCCGTTGCGCACGAGTCCG
>JACQXP010000455.1 GCA_016208645.1 Candidatus Methylomirabilota bacterium
AGAGGTGAGGCGGGTCGGGAGGATCTGAATGAAAGAACACGCGCGGGCGGTCATCATCGGTGGCGGCGTCATCGGGTGTAGCGTGGCCTACCATCTCGCGGAGATGGGCTGGACCAACATCGTCCTGGTGGACAAAGGGGAGCTGACCAGCGGGTCCACCTTC
The DNA here is from genome assembly GCA_016208645.1 of Candidatus Methylomirabilota bacterium. Classification (GTDB taxonomy): domain Bacteria; phylum Methylomirabilota; class Methylomirabilia; order Methylomirabilales; family 2-02-FULL-66-22; genus 2-02-FULL-66-22. The sequence continues at coordinate 164 of JACQXP010000455.1, forward strand.
CACTCGGCCGGGCTGGTCGGGCAGTTGCGGTCCAGCGTGACGCTGACCCGCATGATGATGTACGGCGCGTCGCTCTATGCCCGTCTCAAGGACGAGACCGGATACGACCCGGGGTGGCATCCGGTGGGGAGCCTGCGGCTGGCGTCCAGCCCGGCGCGGATGGAGGACCTGCGCCGCCAGGTCGCCTGGGCCAAGACCTTCGGCCTCCCCCTGGAATCCATCAGCATCAGGGAGGCGATGGATCTGTTCCCCCTCATGACGGATGAGGGGTTGCTGGGCGCCATCTACCTGCCCACCGACGGGTGGACCGACCCGTCGGGCCTGACCCAGGCCTTGGCGATCGGCGCGAGGAAGCGCGGCGCCGCGATTCACACCGGGGTCCGGGTCCTGGAGATCCGGACCACAAACGGGCGGGTGAGCGAGGTGGTGACCGACCACGGCAGCATCCGGACGGACGTCGTGGTGAACGCGGCGGGCATCTGGTCCGCGAGGATCGGGGCCATGGTGGGCGTGAACGTGCCGATCATCCCGATGGCCCACCAGTACCTGATCACCAAGCCGATTCCCGGCCACGAGGTCCCGCGCACCGCGCCGGTCGTACGGGATCCGGACCTGCTGGTGTACTTCCGGGGAGAGGTGGGCGGCCTGGTGATGGGCGGCTTCGAGACCCACCCGGCGGCCTGGAGCATCGAGGGGCCCCCGTGGGAGTTCCACGACCAGCTCCTGTCGCCCGACTGGGAGCGCTTCGAGGAGATCCAGAAGGGCGCCCTCCGACGGACGCCGTGTGTGGAGGGGGCCGAGGTGACGCAGCTCATCAACGGCCCCGAGGCCTACACCCCCGATGGGGAGTTCATCCTGGGGGAGTCGCCCGAGGTGCGCGGCTTCTTCGTGGCGGCCGGCCTGTGCGCCCACGGGATCGCGGGCGGAGGCGGCACGGGCAAGGTCCTGGCGGAATGGATCGTCGAGGGCGAGCCGTCCATGGACATGCACCAGATGGACATCCGGCGCTTGGGGTCGCGCTATGCCAGCCGTGCCTACACGTTGGACCGGTGCATGGAGGTGTACGAACACTACTACCTGATGAAGTTTCCCTTCGACGAGCACGAGCGGGCCCGGCCGTTGCGCACGAGTCCG
>JACQXP010000456.1 GCA_016208645.1 Candidatus Methylomirabilota bacterium
AGGACTCGATGCACTTCCATGGCGGCACCGATGAGGGCGAATGTTCTCGGGTCCCTTTGCATCCCCACCCATGAAATCTGCGTATAGGGGTATCCCCTTGACTCCAGTTACCCCAAGATATAGTGTTCCGGGGCATGGAAGACTATCCCCGGACCCTGGCCGAGTTCGACCGGCGCTTCGCGACGGAGGCGGCCTGCCGGGAGTACCTGTTCGGGCTGCGATGGCCCGACGGGTTTGTCTGTTCCCGGTGCAGGGGTCGGGCCGCGTGGGTCGCCCAGCGCGGCGTATGGGTCTGCGCCGGCTGCGGGTACCAAGCGTCCATAACGGCCGGGACGATCTTCCAGGACACCCGCCACCCTCTGGCGCTCTGGTTCCGGGCCATCTGGTGGGTGACCAGCCAGAAGACGGGAGCGAGTGCCCTGGGGTTGCAGCGCGTCTTGGGGCTGGGGAGCTACGAGACCGCCTGGACGTGGTTGCACAAGCTCCGCCGTGCGATGGTGCGCCCCGGCCGGGACCGCTTGGGGGGGCGGGTCGAGGTGGATGAGACCTACTGGGGCGGCTCCGGGGACGGAGCCCACGGCCGGAAGCGGACGCCGAAGAAGGTCTTGATCATCGTGGCGGCCGAAGAGGACGGCGCGGGGATCGGCCGCATCCGGATGCGCCGGATCCCGGATGCCTCGGCCGACAGTGTGCAGCCCTTCATCGTCGAGGTGGTCACGCCGGGCAGCGTCGTGCACACGGACGGCTGGGAGGGGTACACCGGCTTGCCCGCGCGCGGCTACCCCCACGAGATCAGCCCGCTCCGCCGCCGGCCGGGAGCGGCGGTGGCCCTGCTGCCCCGCGTTCACCGGGTGGTGGCGCTCCTCAAGCGCTGGTTGCTGGGCACCCACCAAGGGGCCGTAAGTGCTGCCCATCTCGATTACTACCTCGACGAGTTCACGTTCCGGTTCAATCGGCGCACCTCCCGCTCGCGCGGGAAACTGTTCTACCGATTACTCCAGCACGCCGTAACGGTGGACCCGGTGCCGTACAAGGCCATGGTTGCGCACGCCCGAGGCCCGAAGCCGCGGGACCGCAAGATATAGTGTCCACTGGAGTCAAGGGGATACCCCTATAACTCTATTCAATAGCTCCTCGACTGTCAAACCGATTTCCTTAGCCACGTTTCCCAGTCGTGGTTCCCGGCCCGCATAACGAATAAGCTTTTATCCGGCGGGCGCCCCACCGAACCGGCCCACGGCCGTGGACGTGGGCCCGCCGGATAAAACGGGTTGAACTGAACCGCTGGCCTACAGGCTATGGGGATTGTATCCGAATCCTCGGGCCGAGGGAAGGGTCTTGTGAGCACAAGCTCCAGGGACACCCGCGAGGACTGGGGGTGGACCCAGGGCCAGGGGAGGCAGTCCGAGCCTCCGGAGGGCCGGCGGAGGCACGAGGGGACAGACGCCGGCGTCCCTTCGCGCGCGGCGGGGTGGCGACACGAGGAAGTGACAGACCGCCGAAGGCGGGCTCATGAGGTGTCCCACACCGGGACGGGGAGCGCCCCGGGGCGCAGGCGGCCGACGACGTGCAGGCGCCCCGCG
>JACQXP010000457.1:0-9151 GCA_016208645.1 Candidatus Methylomirabilota bacterium
AGCGGAGAAGCCTTTTACATCCGTGACGAAGAGAGGGGCCACTTCTGGTCCCCCACGCCGCTGCCCAGCCGCGGAGCGATGCCTTACGTCAGCCGGCACGGCTTCGGCTATAGCGTCTTCGAGCACACGGAGCGCGGCATCCGCTCAGAGCTGTGGGTATACGTGGCCCTAGACGCGCCGATCAAGTTTACGGTGTTGAAAGTGCGAAACGAGTGTGGCCGATCCCGCCGGCTCTCTGCCACGGGATACGTGGAATGGGTGCTGGGAGATCTGCGGCCGAAATCGACAATGCACGTGGTCACCGAAGTTGACCCCAACAGCGGAGCACTCTTCGCGCGGAACCCATACAACACGGAGTTCGCCGACCGGGTTGCCTTCTTCGACGTGGACGGTGCGACTCGGACCGTAAGCGGCGACCGGACTGAGTTCCTTGGGCGGAACGGCACGCTTCGGAATCCGGCTGCTATGACTCGGTCGCGGCTTTCTGGCAAAGTGGGGGCCGCTTTGGATCCCTGCGCCGCGATCCAAGTTGCATTCGAGCTTGCCGACGGGCAAGAGCGTGAGTTCATCTTCAGGCTCGGCGTGGGGCGAGACGCCGATGACGCCAGCAACCTGGCGCGTCGCTTCCGGGGATCTGCTGCGGCGCGCGGCGCGCTCGAAGCGGTGTGGCAGTACTGGAAGCACACGCTCGGCGCCGTGCAGCTGGAAACACCGGACCAGTCGCTCAACGTGCTGGCCAACGGATGGCTCGTCTACCAAACGCTTGCATGCCGTCTTTGGGCGCGGAGCGGATACTACCAGCCGGGGGGCGCCTTCGGTTTCCGCGACCAGTTGCAGGACGTGATGGCGCTCATCCACGCCGAGCCGCACCTCGTGCGCGAGCACGTACTCCGCTGCGCGGCCCGGCAGTTCCGGGAGGGAGATGTTCAGCATTGGTGGCATCCCCCCTCGGGCCGGGGCGTGCGTACACACTGTTCGGATGATTACCTCTGGCTGCCGTTGGCGACGTGCCGCTACGTTCTGAACACAGGGGACACCGGGGTGTTGGACGAACCCGTCCACTTCGTCGAGGGCCGCCCGGTAAACGCGGAGGAGGACTCGTATTACGATGTCCCTAGCCGGTCTGAGGAAACGGCCACTCTGTACGAGCATTGCGTGCGAGCCATTCTGAGGGGTCTCAGATATGGTGAGCACGGCCTGCCGCTCATGGGCTCAGGCGACTGGAACGACGGCATGAACGCTGTGGGCGATCACGGCAAAGGTGAAAGTGTCTGGTTAGGCTTATTCCTGTATGAAGTGCTCATGCGGTTCACTGAGGTGGCCCGCCTGCGTGGCGACATATCCTTCGTCGAACGTTGCCAGAGGGAGGCGGCTCACGTGCGCCAGCACATCGAGCAGAATGGCTGGGACGGCGAGTGGTACCGCCGCGCCTACTTCGACGACGGCTCGCCGCTTGGGTCGGCGAGTAACCCCGAATGCCAGATTGATTCGGTTGCGCAAAGCTGGTCTGTGCTCTCCGGGGCGGGCGATGTCGAGCGCTCGCGCATGGCGATGGACGCGGTGGATAAGCGCCTCGTTCGCCGGGACCATGCGCTGATCCAACTCTTGGATCCGCCATTCGACACGTCGACGTTGAATCCTGGCTATATCAAAGGGTACGTCCCAGGCGTGAGAGAGAATGGTGGGCAGTACACGCATGGGGCGATCTGGGCGGCGATGGCATTCGCTGCATTGGGCGACAGCCGGCGTGCGTGGGAACTGTTGGCAATGATCAACCCGGTGAACCATGCGAGGTCTCCGGAGGCGATTGCGACCTACAAAGTAGAGCCGTACGTCGTCGCGGCCGACGTGTATGCGCTCTCGCCGCACACTGGCCGCGGTGGATGGACGTGGTACACGGGCTCGGCCGGCTGGATGTACCGGCTTATCGTGGAGTCACTCCTGGGGCTGAGGCTGGAAGTGGACACACTGCGTCTTGCTCCATGCCTCCCTGCGGATTGGAAGGCGCTCACGGTGCACTACCGGTATCGGGAGACTGTCTACCACATCGCCGTCCTGCAGACGTGCGCCGGGAATGGCGAGACGAGTGTGACAGTGGATGGCGTCGAGCGACACGACAAGGCGATTCCCCTTGTTGACGACCGTCAGGAACACTCGGTCAGGGTGGAAATACACACCGCACGCAGTTAAACTGCTCGCCCGGAGAAGATATTTATCCCATTGTGGGATATTCCCTTCGTGATGGAGCCCCTGACTGAAGTTCACGGGTACCGCCAGCGCGGGAAGCTAAATGGCGGGGCGGTCCTGGAGGGGGCGCAAACATGCCTGTGGTGCCGTAGGACGGACCCACAATGGAGCAACCGGTCCGATCTGCAACGGGCCAGGCGCCGGAAGGGTCTTCGCCCCTCGGGGGAGCCCCCAGGACCCTGCGCCCCATGCGGCACGGGTCACTCGGTTTTGGCTTGACAGCACTCCCCTACCGGGCCACGCTTGAGTTGTTTTCCGGGGGGCGCCCAGGCCCATCCCGAGTCTGCGAGCGCATCTGCAGCCCGCGGTCCAAGAGCCAAGTTCCATTGTGGTCGCGTCGCGGATCGAGACACACACGCGGGGAATGATCTCCATGAATCTTGCTTCACATACTTGCTCTTCAGGGCTGTATTCGTGAGAACGGGCAGAGATCTCATACTTGCAACCCGGCCTTTTGCCGTGGAAGTGAGATGGAAGAGCCGTTTTTGTGCGCTCAGCACCCTTGCCTTGCTGATCCTGTTCAATGCCGGAACCTTCTGGAGTCTTCATCCCGCGGCGAAAATTCTCTTCAGCATCTGCAGTGGACTGGTTCTGGTGAGGATGTTCGTCATCTACCACGACCACCAGCACCATTCCATCCTCCACAAATCCATTCCGGCAAACATTATTTTCACCGTGTTCGGGCTGTACATTCTTGCCCCTTCCAGCATCTGGAAACGCTCGCACGATTATCACCATAACCACAACTCAAAGCTGTTCAGCGCCAGTATCGGCTCGTACCCGATCTACACGCGACAGAAGTTTCTGAATGCGTCCAGATCCGAACGGCTGTCTTACCTCGCGGTTCGCCATCCCCTCACGATCGCTTTCGGGTACGTAACGATGTTTATGTACGGGATGTGCATCCAATCATTCCTCAGTAGCCCCCGGAGGCATTACGATTCGTTGATTGCGCTTGTCTTCCATTTTGCCGTTGCTGTCTCTGTCACCGTGTTCTTGGGCTGGCAGGCACTTTTGCTTTCTATTATCGTGCCCTTTTCGGTCGCCAGCGGAATCGGAGCCTACCTGTTTTATGCGCAGCATAATTTCCCCGGAGTTACTTTCAAGGGGAACATCGAGTGGAGCTATGAACACGCCGCACTGGAATCATCGAGTTACATGGTGATGAATCCTTTCTGGAGATGGGTGACGGCCAACATCGGTTACCATCATATTCACCACATCAATTCAAGGATCCCGTTTTATCGCCTGCCGGAAGTCATGGAAAAGATTCCCGAGCTTCAGAAGGCGAAAACCACCACGCTGAGCCCTCTTGATATCTGCCGCTGCCTCCGGCTGAAAATATGGGACCCCGATGCCAACCGGATGATTCCCCTCAGCCAGCTGTGAGGATCCGGCCGACAGAACGACGAGAGGGAGATTCCTCGCCCGCGATGCCTCCAGCCCAGGCCTCTTCCCCGGCTCTGCTTAGTCCACGCGGTCAACAACGTCCTTCTCCCCACGTCGCCACCCAGCCGGACAGCGTCGCCGTCGAGCTGATCGTCATCAATCCCACCGTGCGGCAGAACTACCAGGCCGCTTACGAGCGGTACGTGGCCGAGGGCCATAGGCAGGTTGCTCTCGACTGAGCGAGCGTTCCAGGTTGGCAGGATCGCAGGTTCGCAGGTTAGAGCGGGTCACCTTCCGAACAGGCCGCGAAAGAACTGCTCGATGCCGCGCCCCGTCTTCGGTGGCTCCTGGCCGGCCGGCGCCGCGGCCGAAGGCGCGGACCCAGTCCTGGCAGGCGCGGGCGTCCTACCCAGGGCGGTTTCGCAGGGTCGGGGGTCTGCCATCACCCGCTTCGCCAGAGCCTCGGCGAGGAACGAGAGGCCACCCGTCGCCACGGCCGCCCCGATGGAGAGGGCGGTCCTGCCCACCCCCAGCTCGTCCACGCCAATCATCGGTTCCGCCAGGGTCCCGCGGACCCGGAGGAGCTTGACCAGCTCGCCGGCGCCGATGCCCAGCATCTGGCGAGTGTCCGGACGCAGGGAGAAATCGATGGCCTCGGTTTTCAGATTCGCCGTCCCGCTGCTCACCAGAGTCATCTTGCTCGTCTCGAAGGCGATGGTCCTGTCGCTGATGGCGACACCGTCCTTGGCCCCGAACCTCATGACCCCGCACTTGAGTTCGGTGTACAGATCCGCCTTGCCGGTCGGGCTCAGTCGCTCGGCGATCTGGGTCAGCAGATCGGCACCCAACCACTCGATGAACTTCGAGTGAATCCTGCCCTCACCCAAGACCAACAGCAGGTCCCCGTTGAGCCCGGCCATCAGGTCCCGGACCGAGCCGCCGCTCCCCCTGAGGGTCAGGGCAACGTCGGTCTTGACCCCCGTCACGAGAGCGGGATTGCCCATCTGGCGGAGCACCTGATTCAGGTCGATTGCCTTCGCATCCACCTTGGCCGCCAGGCTGGCGGTCTTCTCCGAGGACGCATCGAGCGCGATCTGTCCGGTCACCGCGCCGCCGCCGATCCGGGTGCCGAAAGGCTGGACCTCGAGCCGTCCCCCTGACAGCGCGACACGCGCGGCCAGCCCCTCGACGGAGAACGTGTTCGGTAGCACCAGCCGGTCCACCTTGAGGTCAAGGTCGGCGTCGGCCGTCTTGAGGACGCTGAGCGGAAGGGGATCGGCAGGGAACACCCGCTTGTCCCCGCTCGGTGCCGGGGTCTTCTGGGAGGCGGCGGCGCCGGTCCGCCTCGCCCCCTCTCTCGGGAGCAACTCGGACAGGTCCACCAGCGTCGAGGTGAGCTGCGCCTTGACCCTCGGTCGTGGTCCGGCGATCCAGATGGTCCCGCTGCCGGCCAGGTGGCTCTTGCCGAGGCTGGCTTCGATGCCGGAGGCGGAGAGCGCCTGCGGCGAGCCGGTCACCTTCGCCGTCACGGCGAACGGCCCGAGGGCGGGCACGGCCTTGCCCACGAGCCTGGCAACCTCCGCAACATCCTGCCCCTGTGCCGACACCTTGAGGTCCAGGCCCGTACCTTCCATCGGCCTGGCGATCGTGCCCTCCGCCTCGATGGCGGCGCCACCGGCCTTGAGGGCGAGCTTGACCGGATAGGGTCGGGAGAGCGCCTGAAGCTCGCTCAGCGGCCCCACGGTCCCGGCCAGGACGAATGGCCTGCCGGCGTATGCGCCGGCAAAGTCGATGGTCAGCGGACTGGTCACATCCTTTGCCCGAAGATCCAGCCGATCGAGGGTAAGGCGGGTCACCCGCTTCGTCTTGCCGTCGCGATAGGCGAGGCTACCCTTCTCGATTCGCACGTTCTCCACCGCGAGGGCGGGCAGCGCCGTCCTGGTCTCAGTCGGCTTCGCGGCGGGAGGGGGCGGGGGGGCCGCCGAGTCCCCCAGGGACCAGTTGCCGTTGCCCTTAGCATTCGTTTCCAGCAGGATGTCCGGCTGCACCAGGACGAGGCGCTTGATCCGGACGTCGCGAAAGAGCAGGGGAATCAGGGCCACATCCACCTCCAAGCGGTGGGCCTTCACCATCTCCGGCCGGGATCCCCAGGGAGCGTTGGCAAACGAGACGTCTTCGACCACCACGGCCGGCGACAAGCCGAATTGGAGGTCGAGGTTGCCCCCGATCCAGAGCTCCCGGCCGGTGGCAGCCTTGGCCTTTTCGACGATCAGGCCCTTGTACTGGTTCATGTCTATGGACCGCAAGGCCAGGACGGCAGCCACAATGATCCCCAGGAGCACCGCGGCCACCGCCATGAGGATCGCCTTCAGGCGCATCTTCCGACCCCCCCCATGACCGGCTGGCAAGATGTCATCCGCCCTCCCCCCACACCATGCCGGCCCGGTCCGAAGCCCGCAAGAAGAAAATTCAGCCGGTCCTGTTCCCCGAGATTGAGTGAAAGGGGGACCTTGGGGGAGCGGACAGGAGAGGGACCCGGCATTACGAGCCCCATACCTTCATGCCGCTCATTCACACCCGCACCAGTGGCAGGCGGGCTCGGCGAGGCCGCGTCTGGACTCGAGGTCGGGGTCGCTTGCGGAAGGGTTCGGCGGTGCCGGTCATATGCACCGGGCCGCGCGCGGACCGATCCTGTTTGCCGCTCGGGATGTACCCCGGGGATGCGCGCCGCCGGCCCTCGCCCCGTCAGCCCTTGACCGCGCCGGCCGTCAGGCCCGAGACGTAGTGCTTCACGAAGAAGGAATACAGGATGGCGATGGGAAACGAGCCCAGGACCGCCGAGGCCATGAGGGAGCCCCAGAACAGGGTGTCGGCCTTGATCATGTCGCTCACGACACCCACGGGGATGTTCTTCATAGGGCCGGAGGACATGAAGATCAGGGCGTAGAGGAACTCGTTCCAGCAGAGGGTGAAGGAGAAGATCCCCGCCGAGAGGAGGCCGGGGATGGACAGGGGAAGGACAATTCGGACCAGGATCTGCAAGCGGGAACAGCCATCGGCCATGGCGCTCTCCTCGATCTCTTTGGGGATCGTCCGGAAGTAACCCATGAGCAGCCAAGAGGCGAACGGGATGAGCTGCGTCGGGTAGGTGAGGATCAATGCCCAGTAGGTGTTGTAGAGGCCGAGCGTGGCGATCACCTGCGCCAGGGGCAGGAAGAGGAGTGTGGGCGGCACGAGGTATGCCAGGAAGATCCCCACCCCCAGGAACGTGCTGCCGGGGAACCGGAGGCGCGCCAGGGCATACCCGATGAGGACGCTGCAGCCCAGCGAGATGGCCGTGGAGACCACCGACACGATCAGGGTGTTCTTGACCCACTCGGGGAAGTCGGTGCTCTGGAAGAGATAGCGGTAGTTCTCCAGCGGGAGGGACGGGGACGTAGCACACTTATCGCACTTTCCGTCTCGCTGCCTGGAATAGATCGGCTACAGTCATGCCTCGCGCAGCGAGAAGACCATCCCCCTTGGTTAATCCCATTCGCACTGCCGATGGAGAGATGCCGAGAGCGTGGGCCACAGCGGCAATGGGAAGCGTCAGTTCTCTCACGGCAACGCAACTTGCCACAGCGCGCGCGTGTGCCACGACGCGCCGTCGGCTGCCGCTGACAAGTTCAGCCGAGCTCACTCCCCACGCCCTTGCGCACTGTCTGATAAGATCAGGGAAGGCTCCGGACGGTCGAGGCCGAGTCGTATGCTGCGCCTGGAGCGCGGCCTCGCGTTTGATGGCCTCCACAAACTCGCTGCTCCCGAGGATCCGCTCATCCGCGGCCCACCCTTCCCGTCCCCTCCGAAGTGTCTGGACGGCCGCCCAGCCTCCCGCACTACGCACCAGACCCCCTCCCTGGAGGTCCGAGCGCCGCCCCTGGGCCACACCCGCCTCCACGAAGGCCCGGTAAAGCTCACGAGCTCGCCGACGCCTTGGGCTGAACCGCGCCAAGACGGTCTCGGTATCCTGCCATGGCACGGTTCGCTGGCCCATGAGGGCCGCATGCCCACTCCATGGAGATCGGTCAAGTGCTTTGAGGTCCGAGACCACGCCGGCCCGAAGGGGATTGAGGTGCAGATAGCGCACGAGTTCCAAGAAGTACGGCTCCTCCTCGATCACAATCGACTTGTAGCGATTCTGAAAGAGATGCCCTGCCCGCCGGTGGCGACGGTTGAAGGCGCAGGCGTAGCCCGTGAGTAGAGACCGCATGACCGCCCCCAAGGGACGGGCGCCTGAGCGGACCAGGAAATGGCAATGGTTGGTGAGGAGCGACCACGCGTAGACCGTTACTGCGCCAGATTTGGCCAGCGTTCCGAGTCGCCGGACCAAATCCTCTCGATCGCGATCGTCGCGGAAAAGGGGACGCCCTTCAATCCCTCGCACCATCACATGATGATAAGTTCCGGGCGCATCGAGGCGGGGTCCGCGCGGCATGAACGCACGCTACTCACCTCCAGAAGCGCTGTCAAGAAATAACTGCGATAAGTGCGCTACGTCCCCTTCTCACGGAGGACGGTCAGAGCTTCTTGCGGAAGGGCTCGGCGTAGCCGGTCATCTCGACGTAACCTCGCCCGGTGAGGCGGCGATCCCGGGCCGTGCCCTCGGCCGACACCGCCCCCTCCCAGTAGATCACCCGGGTGCTCTTGGCCGTGTCCAGCTCCTGATCCGGAAAGGCTGGCGTCACCGTTACGTCCAGGCCGAGCGTCGGCACGCGGAGGCGCCATTGCATCGGATAGACCCCTTTCCCCCGAGGGCTCTTCCAGCGACCCAGGGCCTCCAGGCTGAAGTCCTGCTGGCGGAGCCGTACCGTCCGGCCATCCGCCCCCACCCACGTCCCTCCTGAATAGGCATCGGGCCGGCCGTCCGCCTTCCGGATGACGTAGAGCATCAGTTCCGTCCCGTCGTCGAACTGGAGACTGAACCAGTCCCACCCCACCTGATCGGGGTTCAGTTGGGTGGAGCCGAACTCGTGGTCCATCCAGCTCACCCCCGTCACCGGTACACTCTTCCCGCGGACGGTCAGGGTCCCCTCGGTGGCGAGCCGCGTCAGCGAGTAGTAGTGTGAGGCGTGGCCGCGCCCCTCCCCCTTCTGACTGATGCCGCCCTCTCCGTGAATCACGGGTGCTTTCTGCGAGACCAGCCTGAGGTCCACGGCGAACCCGCCATCCTTGGCCCGGAGCCGCTGCGTTGTCCCGTCCCCACCGACCGACCAGTCACCGATCCAGACACGAAACTCCTTGTCGCTCGCCCCCGCCTGTCCCAGACCCGCCCGGTTGACCCGCTCGAAGTAGCGAAACGTCTTCCGTGGAATGTCAGAGATGGCGAAGTGGGCCAGGTACAGATTCTTCGCGGCCCAGCGGGACGGGTTGGTGCGTGCCTCGGCGATGCCGCTCCGGAAGAACGTCACCTGGTAGCCGTATGCCTCGCCGCCGCCGGTGCGCAGATGGCCGGTGTAGTACCACCACTCGGTCC
>JACQXP010000457.1:9208-14349 GCA_016208645.1 Candidatus Methylomirabilota bacterium
AAGCTTCGGATTGTCACGGCCCAGGATTTTCTTGGCGATCTTGGCGCCATGGCGGTTAGTGACTTCCTCACACAGACGCGTCCGGGAGGCGGGAGCGCAGATTCAGGAGAAATGCGTCCGGATCCGGTGGGGTGATGACGATGGCCCGCCGCTTCCCCCGTCGCAGGTGGAGCGTGATCCGGTTTCCCAGACGGAACGAGACCCAGTGTTCATTGAAGAGGGAGCCCCCCAGATCGGCCGACTGGATATCCTCGTACCGGATCGCCCGGAAGGGGACGCCCAGCGCCAGGATCTCCAACGCCTCCTCCCCGAGGCGGAATTTCAGCGTGGCGACACCGTACAGCGTGATGACGCCCAGCGCGGCAGCCGTCGTGAGGAGCCAGACCCAGAATTCGAAGATCATAGGCCTCCGTCCCGGCACGCCTGCCCAGACCGCCCGGAGCGGGCCGGGACCTCCAGGCGGACCGCGCACACCTTGAGTTCCGGAATTCGAGCCACCGGGTCCAGCGCAGGATTCGTCAGGAGGTTTGCCGCCCCTTGGGCATAGTGGAACGGCAGGAAGACAAGGCCGGGTGCCACGCGTTCCGTGACGCTCGCATTGACCTCCACCATTCCCCGCCGGGAGACGAGCCGTACCCTGTCGCCTGACCGGATGCCGAGCCGCTCTGCATCCTGGGGATTGATCTCGACCTCTGGCTCTGGGCGCAGGGCATCCAGGCCAGGACTTCGCCCTGTCATCGTCCGCGAGTGGTACTGGTGCAACACCCGTCCCGTGGTCAACACCATGGGAAATTCGGCGTCGGGCCGCTCATCCGGCGGGATGTAGTTCACCCCGTGCAGCCGGGCGCGGCCGCGGGGGAATCCGGTCACGTGCAGGATCGGCGTCCCCGGGTGATCCGGCGTCGGACACGGCCACTGGAGGCCTTCCCCCTCCAGCCGGGCGTAACTCACCCCACGATAACTGGGCGTGAGCCGGGCGATCTCGTCCATCACCTCGGCCTGGCTTCGGTAGACCATGGGATGACCCAGACGGGCTGAAAGATCGCAGATGATCTCCCCGTCCGGCCGCGCCGCGCCCTTCCGCGGGATGGCCCGCCGGATCCGCTGGATGCGGCGCTCGGTGTTGGTGAAGGTCCCGTCCTTCTCGGCGAAACTCACTGCGGGCAGCACCACCTGGGCCAGCGCCGCCGTCTCGGTCATGAAGAGATCCTGCACCACCAGGAACTCGGCCCGACCCAATGCTTCGCGCGTGTGGCAGAGGTCCGGGTCCGTCAGCATGGGATTCTCCCCGATGACGTACAGGCCGCGCAGCCGGCCGCTGGCGATGGCATCCACCATCTCCATGACGGTGATCCCCGACGCCACCGGCAGCGGGACGCCCCACGCCGCCTCGAACTTCTTCCGGGTCTCGGGATCGTGCACCTGCTGATATCCGGGCAGGACATTCGGCAGGGCCCCCATGTCGCTGGCCCCCTGGACGTTGTTCTGGCCCCGCAGCGGGTTGACGCCGGCCCCGGGCTTTCCCAGGTTCCCCGTCAGCAGGGCCAGGTTCGCCAGGCACAAGACGTTCAGGTGCCCCGTCACGTGCTGGGTGAGGCCCATGGTGTAGAAGATGGCGGCCGGCTTCGCCGCGGCGTAGGCCCGGGCGGCCCCCACGAGAGATTCCACCGGCACCCCCGCGATCTCCGCCGCCAGCGCCGGTGGGTACGCCTCGACGGTGGCCTTTAGCTCTTCGAGTCCCTCGGTCCGGGCCGCCACGAATTCCCGGTCCCAGAGTCCTTCCGCCAGGATCACATGCGCCATCCCGTTCAGGAGGGCGATGTCCGTTCCCGGTCGAAGCGCCAGGTGGAACTGGGCCAGGCCGGCCAGCTCCGTCCGGCGCGGATCCGCCACGATCAGCGCGGCGCCGGCCCGGAGAGCCTTTTTCATCTCGATCCCGATGATCGGGTGCTGCTCCGTCGTATTGGATCCCACCACGAACAGGGCGCGCGCCAGGGCGACATCTCGGATCGAATTGGTGGCGGCGGCGCTGCCGAAGGCGGCGACCAGACCGGTCGCCGTTGGGGCGTGTCAGAGGCGGGCACAGTGGTCCACGTTGTTGGTGCCCAGCACGGCCCGGGCAAACTTCTGGATCAGGTAGTTCTCCTCGTTGGTCGCCTTGGCCGAGCTCAGAACCGCCAGGGCATCCGGCCCGTGCCGGTCCCGGATCTCCCGCAGGCGTGTCGCTACCAGGTCCAGGGCTTCATCCCACGACGCCTCCTCCCAGCGCCCGTCCCGCCTGATCCGAGGCCGGGTGAGGCGGTCGGGGCTCTCCACGAAATGGTAGCCGAACCGGCCCTTGGCGCACAGGCTTCCCCGGTTCGCGGGGCCGTCGAAGTTGGAGGTCACCCGCAGGATCTGCTCCCCCGAAACGTTGAGGTCCAGTTGGCAACCGCAGCCGCAGTACGGACAGACCGAGGTCACCACGGCCTCGGGGCGCACCGGCGGCCGCAGGGGGTGCTTGTCGCGGATGGCGCCCGTCGGGCAGTGGGCCAGGCACTGGCCGCAGGAGACGCAGGCGGTGTCCCGGAGTGGCAGGGACAGGGCCGGGCTCACCCGGGATTCATCCCCCCGCCCCATGATCCACAGGATGTCCTGACCCTGGACCAGGCTGCACGCCCGCGTGCACCGCCGGCACAGGATGCAGCGGTTCAGGTCAATGGTGACGACGGGGCTCGACTCATCCAGGGGGTAGCGGGCCTCGTCCTCCATGAATCGCCGCTTGGTCACGCCGTAGCGCCGGGCCAGGTCGCGCAGCTCGCACGGCTCCCCCGTCTCGCCGTCCAGGCACTCGCTGGGGTGATCCGCTACCTGCAGCTCCAGGGCGAATCGGCGGGCCCGCTCCAGCTCCGGGGTGGCCGTCCGGACCGTCATCCCGTCCTGGACCTCGGCGTGGCAGGCGGCCACCTGCTTGTGGAAGTCACCCACCTCCACATCCACAATGCACAGCCGGCACACCCCGATGGGCGGAAGGTTCGGGTGATGGCAGAGCGTCGGGATGCTGATGCCCACCGCCCCCGCCGCCTGCAGGATCGTCGTCCCGGTCGGGACCAGGGCAGCCTTCCCGTCAATGAAGACCGAGCATTCGGCCATGCAGTCTCCGTCCGTTTCCAGCCCGTTACGCCTGTCAGCCTCGACAGCAGCCGGTGCCGGAGGCGACCGACCGCTACTTCTGCAGGTTCTGGAGCTGCTCTGCGGCGGCTGCGTCCGTCGGATCCAGCTCCAGCACCCTCATGAACGCTCCCACCGCCAGGTCGTTCTGCATCCGCCGCCGGTAGTTGAGTCCCAGGTGGTAGTGGCTGGACGCATCCCGGGGGTTCTCGGCCGCGACACGGCTGAAAGCCTGGATGGCCTGGTCCCACAACCGCTTCCGCTCATAGGCGGTCCCCAGATGGTAGTACGCGATGGTGTTGCTGGGCTGATGGCGGACCAGCTCCTCCAGGGCCTGGATCGCCTCGTCCAGCCTTCCCAGATGGAAGAGCGCCCGGCCACACCGGTACAGGGCGGGGAAATAGGTGGGGTCTATGGCCAGGACCTGCCGCGCGGCGCTCACCGACTCCTCAAACATGCACTTCCGGTAGTAGCAGACCGAGAGCATGAAGTGGGCATCGGCGAAGGTCGCGTTCAGGGAAACCGCCCGCTGGATCTCACCGATGGCCTCATTCAAGTGGCCTTCGTGGTAGAGCAGGAGGCCATGGCCGTACCGGGCATCCACGTTCTCGGGATCCAGGGTCAGGGCCTTCCGATACTCCTGGGCGGCCTCCGCCATGCGACCCTGACGTTCCAGAAAATGCGCCCGCTCCAGATCCCCCGCCACCTCCCCTGGCTGCAAGGGACTCCCGCAGGCCTTGCAGTATCGGTGATCCGCCGCGTTCTCTGCCTGGCACCTGAGGCACTGCATCGCCACCTCACCTCCTAACCCGGATTATTCGCGAACATGCTCGCGAATAATCGCGGGAATGACCAAATCCCAATGACTAATGACCAAGCGCGGATGGGATTTCCGCCATGCTCCTTGAAGGCGCGCTGCGAGACCCATCGCACCGCCCGGGGCGGGCGAGGTGCGATGGGTGCCCCACCATCATTGGTCATTGGAAATTGGTCATTGGTCATTTGATCCGGAGAATGCACGGGTCCGCTCGCGAATAACACGGGCTAACCGTTCGCCACGAGACTTACTCATATCGCACCGCCTCGGCGATGGGAAGGCGCGAGGCGCGCCAGGCGGGGAAGCACCCGGCCGCCAGGCTGGCCACGAGCGTCAGGGCCCCGTACTCCACGATCAGCCGGGCCGGGAACGTGAACTGGATCGTCCAGCCGAAGGACTGCTTGTTGATGACGTAGATCAGGATGAGCGACAGCAGGAGCCCGGCCGCCGCCCCCAGGACGTTCGCCAGCGTCCCCATGAAAGCCGCCTCGCACAGGATGGTGCGCAGGACGCCGCCCCGGGTGAACCCGACCGAGCGGAGGATCCCGATCTCCCGGCTCCGCTCCAAGACCGAGGCGATCAGCGTGTTGAGGATCCCCAGTGCCGCGACCACCAGGGCGACGACCTCCAGGGCGTAGGTGATGGCGAAGGTCTGGTCGAAGATCTCCAGGACCCGGGCCTTGAGGCCTTGATTGGAGATGACGACCAGGTCATCGCGGGCCGGCAGCCCCTGGAGGATCTGGTGGCGAACCGCCTGGGGGTCGGCCCCGGGCGGAAGGTAGATCACGATGGAGTTCAGCCAGGGATCCCGCCAGAGCCTCAGAAAGAGACCCCGGTCCATGACCAGGAGCCCGCCCTCCGTCGTGTAGTCGTAATAGACGCCGGCGATGCGCAGGCGGATAGTCTGTCCCGGCGGATGCAGGATGACCTCGTCCCCCTCCTTGACGTGGTACCGCTCGGCAAACGTCTCCGAGACGATCAGGCGATCCTGCGCCCGGGCCTCCTGCAGGATGGCCGCCGAGTCGCCGCGGCGAAACAGCAATCGCCCCCGCCGGGCCATCACGTCGAAGTCCCCCGCCCCCAGAAGGAACCGTCCGCCGCGTCCATCCTCTATCCGGAGTCCCCGGAAGCCGTCTGCCTCCGCCACGCCCGGGATACCCCGCACCTCGTCCAG
>JACQXP010000420.1 GCA_016208645.1 Candidatus Methylomirabilota bacterium
CGAACATCCGATGATTTCGGTTGTCCGTTGTCGGGTTTGCATTGCGTATCAACGAGGAAGTCCGTTCAGGGCTTCCTCGAGGATGCGGACGGCCCGATCTACATAGGCCTCGGTAACGATCAGGGGCGGGACGAACCGCACGACGTTGTCCCCGGCCGTGAGGGTGAGGAGTCCCCGCTCCATGCACCCCGCGACGATCGTCCGGGCCGCGACCGAGACCTCCAGGCCCAGGATCAGCCCCTTGCCCCGCACCGCGGTCACGATCCGGTGTCGCGACTTCAGCGCGACCAGCCGGTCCAGGAAGTACTTGCCGACCCGGGCGGCGTTGCCGGGGAGGTCCGCCTCAATGATGGTGCTCACCACCGCGTGGGCCACGGCCGAGACGAACGGGGTCCCGCCGAAGGTCGAGGCGTGCGTGCCGGGCACGAAGCTGGCCGCCACCGCCTCTTTGGCCAGCATGGCCCCCATGGGGATGCCGCCCGCCAGCGCCTTGGCCAGCGTCATGATGTCCGGCTCCACCCCCCAATGCTGGTAGGCAAACAGCTTTCCGGTGCGGCCCATCCCCGACTGGACCTCGTCCAGGATCAAGAGGATCCCAGCCTGGTCGCACAGCCGCCGGAGCCCGGGCAGGTAGTCGTCGCCGGGGACGTTCACGCCGCCCTCGCCCTGCACCGGCTCCACCAGGACGGCGCAGGTGTGCGAGTCAATCGCCCGCTCGACCGCCTGCACGTTGTTGTAGGGCACGTGCTTGAACCCGGGCATCAGCGGCTCGAACCCGTGCCAGTACTTCGCGTTGCCCGTGGCCGTCACCGTCGCCAGCGTCCGGCCGTGGAAGGAGTGGTGCATGACGATGATCTCGAACCGGTCGGTGCTCCAGTGGTCCTTGGCCCACTTGCGCGCCAGCTTGATGGCGGCCTCGTTGGCCTCGGCGCCGCTGTTGCAGAAGAAGGCCCGGTCCGCGAAGGAATGCTCGCAGAGCAGTTTCCCCAGCCGGATCTGGGGCTCGATGTGGTACAGGTTGCTCACGTGGATCAGGGTCTCGGCCTGCGCCCGGATGGCCTCGACCATCCGGGGATGGCAGTGGCCCAGCGCATCCACGGCGATGCCGCCCACGAAGTCCAGGTACTCCCTCCCGTCCGAATCCCAGAGCCGCACCCCCTGCCCCTTCACCAGGACGATGGGAAAGCGCGCGTAGGTGTTGGCCAGGTACTTCGCCGACGCCGCGATCAGTTCCTGTGTGGTCTCCATCATCACTCCTCATTGGTCATTCGTAATCGGCGCGTCATGCCACGATCTCCGTCCCGACCCCCTCGGGGGTCAGCAACTCCTCGATGAGGGCGTGCTGCCTGGTCCCGTTGATGATGTGGGTCTTGCGCACGCCGGCCTTCAGGGCGGTGAGGCAGGCCTGCACCTTCGGCAGCATTCCCCGGTTGATCGTCCCGTCCGCCATCAGGCGCTCCACGTCCTGCCGGGTCAGCGTGGACAGGAGGCGCCCCTGGCGGTCCAGGATCCCGTCGGTGTCGGTCAGGAGGACCAGCTTCTCGGCCACCAGGGCGGCCGCCACCTCGCCCGCCACCAGGTCGGCATTGATGTTGTAGGTGGCGCCCGTCTCGTCTCCCGCCGTGGGAGCCACCACCGGGATGTATCCCGCCTCCTGGAGGGTGCGGATCGGCCGGGGGTCCACCCGCGCCACGTCCCCCACCAGGCCCAGATCCACCAACTGCCCGTCAGGGGCCTTGACCGGGGCCGCCTTCCGGGCCTGGATCAACCCCCCATCCTTCCCCGAGAGGCCGATGGCGGCGCCGCCCAGGCGCTGGATCCACGCGACGATCTCCTGGTTGATCTCGCCCACCAGCACCCGCTCGACGATGCGCATGGTGTCGGCATCGGTGATGCGGAGGCCCTGCGCGAAGCGCGGCTGCATCCCCGAGGTCTTCATCGCCTGGTCAATCTGCGGCCCGCCCCCGTGGACCACGACCGGCTGCATCCCCACCAGCCGCATCAGGATGAGATCCTGGATGACCGCGGTGGTGAGCTCCCGGTCCACCATGGCATTGCCCCCGTACTTCACCACCACCGTCTTCCCGCTGAAGTCGCGGATGAACGGCAGCGCCCCGATGATGATCTCCGCCCTGCTGGGAGCTGTCGCCATGCCGTCTCCTCAGGCCCGCGCGGCCTGGCCCCGCAGCGCCTGCAGCTCCCGCAGCCGCGCCTCCAGGTCCACGTTGGCCCGGGCTAGGCGGGCGTTGGTCTGCGCCAGCTCGTCCACCGAGGAGGCCAGCCGCTCGAAGAGCTGGGCCGTGGCAAAGCTGAGGGACACCAGGCAGGAAAAAGTGGTGAACAGGGCCAGGTCGTTCTCGTCGAAGGGCTTCCCGGTGAGCTTGTTGTTGGCGTTCATCACCCCGATGATCTTGCCGTTGACCTTCAGGGGGACGCACATCAACGAGTTGGTGCGGTACCGGGGGTGGAGGTCCGCCTTGCCGAAGGCGGGGTCCTGTGACAGGTCCCGGATCAGGAGGGGCTCCCCCGTCTTCGCCACCCGGCCCGAAATCCCCTCGCCCAGGGCGCAGACCGCCTCCCGCTGCACCTCCGGGTCCAGCCCCTTGGCCTGGGCGCTGCGGAGCGTCCCGTCCGGCTCCGACATCAGCATGAGGGACACGATCTCGACCTCCAGCACGACCGCGATCAGTTCGATCACCCGCTGGAAGAAGGAGGCATTGTCCTTCAGGAACTCTCCCAGGGTATCCCACCGGATCATGTTGGCGAGCTCCATGGCACTCTGCTGGAGCAGCGCCAGTTGGAGCAGGTGCGGCTGCTCGGATGGCGGGCGCTCCTCCTGGGCGATCGCCCCGCCGACGATCTCCACCAGATCCTCGATGTTCAGGGGCTTCCGCAGGCACTCCACGACGCCCAGGCGCCGGGCCTCCATTTCCGTGCGGGGGGCGTCGCGCCCGCTCACGACCACCACGGGGACGGCCGGGTGAGTCGCGCGCAGCCCCGCCAGGAAGTCCAGCCCGTCCAGTTCCGGCATGACCACGTCCAGGATGATGGCCCGGATCGCCTCCCGCTCCAGGATCTGCAGCGCCTGGGTCGCGCTGTCCGCCATCCGGACGGCGAACCCCGCCTTTTCCAGCCCGTCGCAGGCCAGCGTCAGGAACAGCCGCTCATCTTCGATAATCAGGATGGTGTCCATGGCCACGTTCAAGCCAGATCTGAGATATGGGATGATCGAACCGACGCCGTCAGCCGTCAGCCTTCAGCCGTCAGCCATGAGCTATGAGCCTGTCCGTTCGGCTGACCGCTTCGTTCCTAGAGGATGTACCGGCTGAGATCCTGGTCCTTGACGATGTTCGCCAGCTTGTTCTGCACGTACTCGGCGTTGATCTCCACCTTGACCCCTTCCATGTGCGGGGCCTCGAAGGAGATCTCGTCCAGCAGCCGCTCCATGATGGTGTACAGGCGGCGCGCCCCGATGTTCTCGGTTGCCTGGTTGACCGCGGTGGCAATGGCCGCGATCTCCTCGATGGCGTCCCGGGTGAAGTCCAGGTCCACCCCTTCTGTCGCCAGCAGGGCCGTGTACTGCTTGGTCAGGGCGTTTTCCGGCTCCGTCAGGATGCGCACGAAGTCGTCCCGGGTCAGGCTCTGGAGCTCGACCCGGAGGGGGAACCGGCCCTGCATCTCGGGAATGAGGTCCGACGGCTTCGACACGTGGAAGGCCCCGGCCGCGATGAACAGGATGTGGTCCGTCCGGACCAGCCCGTATTTCGTGCTGACCGTGGACCCCTCCACGATGGGCAGCAGATCCCGCTGCACCCCCTCGCGGGAGACGTCCGGCCCGTGGCTCCGCTCGCGCCCGGCGATCTTGTCGATCTCGTCCAGGAAGACGATGCCCGAGTTCTCCACGCGCGCGATGGCCTCGCTGACCACCTCCTCCTTCTCCACCAGCTTGTCCGCCTCCTCTTGCAGGAGGATGCGGTGCGCCTCCCGAATCTTGACCTTCCGCCGCTTGGTCCGTTGCGGGAGCAGGTTGCCCAGCATCTCCTTGAGGTTCTCCTGCATCTCCTCCATGCCCTGCCCGCCGAGGATCTCCACCATGGGCAGGCCCCGGTTGGCGACCTCCACCTCCACCGTCCGGTCGTCCAGGGCGCCCTCGCGCAGGCGCTGCCGCAGCTTTTCCCGCGTCCCGTGCGCGGTGCCCACCTCGGGGGCCACCGCCTGACCGAAGGCCCCCATCCGGGACGAAGGAAGGAGCAGATCCAGCAACCGCTCCTCCGCCAGCTCCCGCGCCCGCTCCTCCACCTGGCGGGTCTTCTCGCCGCGCACCATGTTCACCGCCAGCTCCACCAGGTCCCGGATCATGGACTCGACGTCGCGGCCCACGTATCCCACCTCGGTGTACTTGGAGGCCTCCACCTTGATGAAGGGCGCCTCGGCCAGCCGGGCCAGCCGGCGGGCGATCTCGGTCTTGCCCACCCCGGTCGGACCGATCATGATGATGTTCTTCGGCGCGACCTCGTCCCGCAGCTCTGCGGGCAGTCGCTGCCGGCGCCAGCGGTTCCGCAGGGCGATGGCCACGGCCCGTTTGGCGTCGTGCTGGCCGATGATGTACTTGTCGAGCTCCGCCACGATCTGGCGGGGGGTCAAGCGATCCATGCGGAAATCACCTCAATCGAAAATGTAAAACTGACAACCGGCACCGCAACGTCAAGCTACCCATCGAACACGCGCTGAGATTCGCGGATGAAGAAGGCTTTCACCTCGTCCCAGCCGCACGGCCAGAGCATGACCGGCATCCGTTCTTCTTCGGCCTCCACAAAATACACCAGGCTCTTGGCGACGTGGTAAGGCTCGTAGGCAATCCCGCGATATTTTTCCCGAAACCACCCATACACCTCGTCCAGCCCGTAGCCGTCCTGGCACACGGCGTACAGATCCACGAAATCGCGCCGCGACCCGCGACTCATGATGGCCGAAAGCTTCATACCCGCGATGTCCCGGACCCCAGCCACCAGCGGCCCGAAGTCCGGTTTGGTCGGTGGATCGAGCATCGGGTATGCGTACTGGATGAAGCTTACCTGAACTCCCTCCAGTTGACCTGTGACGGTTCCCGGATCGTCCCGCCGAATCTGAAACTCCCCGATGTGTCGCAGGAGCAGCAGCAACCTCTCGTTCTCGAACGGCCCGGACGAGAAGAAATCCAGATCCACGGATCTCCGATGGCCGAGATGCAGGGCCAACGCCGTGCCACCGGCCAGGTAGAAATCCGTAGCAGGCAGGGCGCGCCCTAATTGGGCCAGAACGGATTTCTGGGGCCCTTCAAGAATCTCTGGATGCATTCCTCGTCCTGGAGGCCCAGAACCAACGCCCAGTAGTTGACCGTCTTCCTCGAGAGGACCTGGAGCCCTCGACCCAGCACGAATTCTCGGATCCTTGCCGTCCCGTACGTTTCCACCGCCCACCGCACGGATTCCAGGGTGCCGGATTCCAGTACCCGCCCAAGGATATATTTCCAGTCTTCATGGATATTGAGTTCTCGAACGTCCACCTCCGGGAAGAGGAAGGTCGCGTCCTTAACCAGACTGACGGGAAGGGCTGCCCTCACTCCGACCATCTCTTACAACTCCTCGATCGTGATCCGGTCGTTGGTGTACACGCACAGGGAGGCGGCGATGCGCATGGCCTCCTCCGTGATCTCTCGGGCCGAGAGGGTGGAATGCTTCACCAGGGCACGGGCGGCCGCGGCCGCGTAGCCCCCGCCGGACCCGATCCCGATGATCCCGTCATCCGGCTCGATCACGTCCCCGGTCCCGGAGATGATCAGGGAGTGCTCCCGGTCCACCACGGCCAGCAGGGCCTCCAGCCGCCGCAGGGCCCGATCCATCCGCCAGTCCTTGGCCAGCTCCACCGCGGCCCGGGGCAGGTTGCCGTTGAACTCCTCCAGCTTCGCCTCGAACTTCGTGAACAGGGCGAAGGCGTCCGCGGCCGCGCCCGCGAATCCGGCGATGATCGTGTCGTTGTACATCCGCCGGACCTTGCGGGCGGTGTGCTTCATCACCAGCTCGCCAAAGGAGACCTGCCCGTCTCCGGCGATGGTCGCCTGCCCGCGGTGCCGGACGGACAGGATCGTCGTGCCTCGCACGAGTGGCATCCGGCCGGGCGTTCCCGCTCTCCTCATGTCTCCCTCGGGCCAGGGGCCGACGGCCCCCGGCCTGTTCGCGCCCTGGGATGGGTGCGGTCATAGACCGCCAGCACCGTGTCCAACCCGACGTGGGTGTAGCGTTGCGTCGTGCTCAGGCGCGCGTGACCCAAAAGCTCCTGGATGGCGCGGAGGTCTGCTCCGGCGTCCAGCAGGTGCGTGGCGAAACTGTGCCGCAGGCCATGGGGTGTGATCTTCTTCCCCAGGCCGCTGGCGAGCAGGTACCGCAGGACGATCTGGGACACTCCGCGAGCGGTGATGCGACCGCCCCGCCGGTTCAGGAACAGCGCCTCGGCGTCCCGGGGGCCACTCGCGCTCCGAGGGCACAGGACGCCGCGCACTTCGAGATAGGCGCGCAGTGCCTCCCGGGCCTTCTGGCCGGTCGGGACGATCCGCTCCTTCCGGCCCTTGCCCCGCACCCGAGTGAGCCCCTCCTGGAGATCCACATCGGGCAGGTTCAGCCCCACCAGTTCCCCGATCCGAAGGCCCGAGCCATAGAAGACCTCCAGGATTGCCCGGTCGCGGCCACGGAGCGCCTCGGCGCCGTTCCCCGCCCTCGCAGGATTCGCGGCAGCCCTGCCTGCCGGGGTGGCGCAGGCAGGCGGACTGGCCGGCGCCGCGAGCAACTGGAACACCTCGTCCACCGACAGGTGCGGCGTCGTCCGGGCCGGGAGGCGCGGGCCCTGGACCAGCTTCGCGGGATTGGCGCCCAGGCGCCCCTGGCGGCAGAGAAACCGGAAGAACGAGCGGAGGGTGGCCAGCTTCCTCGCCACGCTGGCCTTCGCCAATCGCGCCCCGTGCAGCCGCGCCAGGAATCCCCGGATGGCCAGGTGATCCACCGCAGCGGGTCCCGGCAGGTTCCCACCACGCCGCTCCTGGAGATAGTCCCGGAACTGCTCCAGGTCCACCCGGTAGTTCCGCAGGGTGTGGGGCGACGCGTCGCGTTCCGCCTTGAGGTAGATCAGAAATTCCTCGATGGCTGACTGCATGGCTCCCCCAAAAAGGCGAAACGGCCAGCCGCCACCCCGCCCCAGGCGGGGCCGGCAACCGGCCACCTCGCGCGAAATCTACGCCGGATGGTCCGAAAGATCAAGGGAAAAGGCCACCTCCCCTGGTGGCCTCATCCTACCCGAGGCGGAATGTGACGCCGAGAGAGAGCGTTCCGGAGGGTGAATGAACGCAAGACCAGACCACAGGCGAGACAAAGCCGAGGAAATTGGCTGAGGGCGAAAAAGGCCTCGGATCCCGGTTCCTCTGCTCATGCCCGGTGAAGCCGTAGTGCCTTGGAGATGCCCTCCGCCAACCACTGCCGGATAAGGGTTTGATACGGGATGGATTTCATGGTTGCGATCTTTCGAAGAGCCTGGATCTGGGCCGGATCGAGCTTGATCGACACGTTCTGCAGGCGGCGCGTCCGTTTTCCCCGCAGGATCTGCTGTCGCAGTTCCTCACTCAATGCAAATTCCACGGGGCGCTCGTCAACCTCCCCGAGGACTCCATGACGGTCGTAATATTCCGCCGGGTCTTCTAGCTTGCGCACCCGTGCTCTCATAAGTCACCCCGTTCGATGCCGCTGATAGTATCGGCGTTCGGCCACGCTCATGTCCCAGCCGGTGATGACTCGGGCCCGCCGACCGCCTTTCATCTCGAACACCAGCACCAAGAGGCGGCCCGCCCGCGACCGGCCGAACACTGCGTAGTGGCCCCGTTTCGTTCGGCGAAAGAGGGGCGCGACCGCGAATACCTCTTCGGCCTCTTCCGCTTCGATGCCATGGCCGAGGGCCAGGTGCAGGAGATTGCCGTCATCCCACTCAAGCGCATCGATCTGCAACCTCGGCCTCCTGGGAGTAACACTTTACATTACCCAGGCTTCTATCGTCAATACGTGTTGTGCGAAGGGCGTACCGGCGGGGACATTCCTACTCAAGGTCTCTCTGCCAGGTGCGGAAGTCGTTCAGGGCGCGCTCGGCCAGGAGGTGGTTGCGCTCGCGGCGGTCCCGGACGACCTGGGCGAGGGGAGGCAACAGGCCGAAGTTCGCGTTGATGGGCTGGAAGGTTGCAGGGTCTGCCGCGGTGGGGTAGCGGAGTAGCGCGCGGAGCGGCGTGGTCGGCGGTAGGCTGCACGGGTCCTGTCCCCGGGTCAGGCGGACGGCGTTGATCCCGGCCAAGAGGCCGGTGGCCGCCGATTCGAGGTGGCCCTCGACGCCGGTGAGCTGTCCGGCGAAGAAGACCGCGGCATCCCCGCGGAACTGGAGCGTGTCGC
>JACQXP010000421.1 GCA_016208645.1 Candidatus Methylomirabilota bacterium
ACGACCCCGCGATTGTTCTTTCGTCGGCCCCGCCCCCTGCATCTGAAGACGGAACCCGCGACCTGTCCGCGCGGGCGGCGCGGACCGTTCTAGCCAACTGAACTACGACCCCGCGATTGTTCGAACAGAATCGGGCCACCAGGAATGGAGGCCCGAGGCACGGGCCATATTGTTAGCACGTCGCCTCAGCGTTTGCAAGGACTTCCTAGAACTGCGATTGCGGAGATGTCGTGCGTGTGAATCAGTCCTGAGGCCGCTGGCTTATTCCTCACGAAACAGCGCGGGATCCATCGTGGCAACGCTGGGCGGGATGGCCACCGGGAATTCCATCTGGGGGAGAATGTCCTTGGCGGGATCAATGCCGGGGGCCACCTCGATCAACTCCAGGCCGTCCTTGCCCAGGCGGAAGACGGCCCGCTCGGTGATGTAGAGGATCTGCTGCCCCTTCTCGCGGGCGGCCTTGCCGCTCAGCGTGATCTGCTCGACCCTCCGGACGAATTTCTTCACCCGGCCTTCCTTGCGGATCACCACCCGGCCGTCCACGATCTCCGCCTGCAGGCCACCCGCAGTCAGGGTCCCGCAGAAGAGGATCTTCCTCGTCTGGTGGCAGATGTTGGCGAAGCCGCCCGATCCCGGAGCCATGTGGGCGAACTTACTCACGTTGACGTTTCCCTCCTGGTCCACCTGGGCCATCCCCAGCATGGTGATATCCAGGAGCCCCCCGTCGTACAGGTCGAAGACAGCCGTGGAGTCCAGCAGGATATCGGGATTGGCCGTGGCGCCGAAGGCGTCCATTCCCTCGGGGAGGCCGCCCACGGGCCCGTGCTCGATGCTGTAGGCCACCCGCTCGTGCACCCGCCGGGGGAACCCCAGCGCCGGGATCAGGGCGGGGACCCCGTACCCGAGATTGACGAGCTGGCCGTCCCGGAGCTCCTGCATCGCGCGCCGGGCGATGGCCGACTCGACGCTCAGCGGAACGGGAGCGGGATGCAGCCGGATCCGCGCCTCCCCGGAGAATTCCGGATGCTCTCCCACGGCGCTCTGGGGTTGTGCCGGATCCACCACGATCGCGTCCACCAGTCTGCCGGGGACGATGGTCAGCCGGGGATGGATGCTCCCCGACTCCACCTGCTGCTTCACCTGGGCGATGACCGTGCCCCCGAAGCGCTTCGCCGCCAACGCCAGATAGAAGATGCCCAGGGACGCCGGCTCACGCTCCACGGAGATGTTCCCCTGCGGATCGGCCGAGGTTCCGCGGATGATGGCCACATCCACCCGCAGCGCGGGATAGAAGATCCATTCGCATCCCGCCAGTTGAACGATCTGGGACAACGACTCTTTCGCCGCCCCGTTGGCGCGGCCCGCCTCGACCCGCGGATCAATGTAGGTCTGGAGCCCGACGGCGGTCAAGAGCCCCGGTCGTCCCGCCCCGCTCTCCCGCAGCCAGTGAAAGATCGTCCCGATGGGCAGGTTGTAGGCCTCGACCCGGTCCTGCTTGATCATCCCGGTGATCTCGTAGTCCGGGAAGATGCTGAAGGAGCCCCCGATCACCCGCCGCATGAGGCCGTCATGCGCGAACCGGTTGATGCCCGCGCCCTTCCGGCTGGCCACCATGACCGGGTGGATCACCGTGAGATCCCGGGGATGCCCCTCCTGGAGGTACCGCGCCTGGATCCCCTGGAGGACCGCGTCCGGCTCCAGCACGGAGAGGCAGCCGCACAGGGCGACGGTCGCTCCGTCGGGAATGAGCTGCGCCGCCTCGGCGGATATCATGATCCTAGGTGCCATTCCAGCATTCCCCTTCCGTGGTCCAATGGGAGACTACCCAGGCATCACAACACTTCGGCCGAGCCAAATTTCGAATATCGAACGGAGAATTTCGAAGGACGAACGATGAGGATAAAGACGGGGCGCGATCCGGCGACGTTCGAAATTCATCATTCGTCATTCGACATTCGAAATTGGGCCCTCGCCGGGACTCAGCGCAGGCGGGACCAGGCCCGCAGGGCCTCCAGCAGAAAGTAGTCGCCCCAGACCAGCTCGTGATCGGTGTGCCACCCCGCGTTCTTGTTGTAGCAGCCGTGGAGCAGCATGCCCCGCGGACGCCGGTCGTTCTCGTCGAGCGGCGTGAGAGAGCCCGCGACCAGCGCCGAGAGCAGCGCCTCGGCGCGATCCCGCGACCGCTGGCGCCGGATCGGATCCTGGGCGTGTTCCGCCAGGATCATGAGGCCCGCGCAGGTGATGGCCGCGGCCGACGAATCCCGGGGAACGTTCGGCCTGGCCGGGTCGTCGAAGCAGTAGAAGGGAACCAGGTCATCGCCGGCGCGCCGGAAGTAATAGGCGGCCGTCCGGTCGGCGACTTCCAGGAAGCGCTCCTCTCCCGTCGCGCGGTAGGCGGCCGCGAACCCGTAAACGCCCCAGGCCTGTCCCCGGGCCCAGCACCCGTCCGTTCCGGACCCCTGATGCGTCTCCTGCCTCGTCACGCGTCCCGTGCGGGGATCGAAGTGGGTGGACTGGATGATCCGCCCGTCTTCCTTGACGTGCCACGCCGCCGTCCGGTCGGCGTGCGAGACGGCCATCTCCAGGAACCGCCCC
>JACQXP010000422.1 GCA_016208645.1 Candidatus Methylomirabilota bacterium
AGGCACTCTGCCATGAAAGCCCTGGTTCACACCGCCCCGATGCAATTCGACCTTCGGGATGTCCCTCAGCCCCAGCCGGGGGAAGACGAAGTCCTGGTGCGCGTGAGAGCTTGCGGTATCTGTGGCTCGGACGTGCATGGCTATACCGGCTCCACCGGGCGCCGCATCCCACCCATCATCATGGGACACGAGGCCGCGGGGGTGGTCGAGGCGGTGGGGAAGAACGTCCGGGATCTCGCCGCGGGGGATCGGATCACCTTCGATTCTACCGTGTACTGCAACCAGTGCCCGGCGTGTCGCCAGGGCCGCATGAACCTGTGCCAGAGTCGGAAGGTCCTGGGCGTCTCCACGCCGGCCTTTCGCAGGGACGGGGCCATGGCGGAGTATGTCGTGGTGCCCTGGTGGATCACGCACCGGTTGCCGGATGCCGTCTCGTTCGAAGAGGCGGCGCTGATCGAGCCGGCCTCGGTGAGCCTGCACGCGGCCCGGATCACGCCAATCGAGGTGAACGACGTGGTGGCGGTGGTGGGCGCGGGACAGATCGGCCTCTTTGCCATGCAGGCCGCCCGGGTCAAGGGGGCCGGAATCGTCATCGCCCTGGACGTGAAGGAGGAACGACTGAAGTTGGCACGCCAGCTCGGCGCCGATGTCACGATCAATCCCGCCGCCGGCGATGTCGCGGCGGAGGTGCGACGGGCGGTGAGGCGGCCCGACGCCGATGTGGTGCTGGAGGCCGTCGGCACCGAGGCGACCGTGCGCCTGGCGATGGAGCTGACGAAACTGGGAGGGAACCTGACCCTGATCGGCAACGTCACGCCCCGAATCCAGGTGAACCTGCAGGACATCGTCTCGCGCGAGCTGACGATCCGGGGCTCGTGCGCGATCGCGGGGGAGTACCGAGCCTGCCTGGACCTCATGGCCGCGGGGCGCATCCAGGCAAAGCCGCTGATCAGCCGCGTCGTCCCCCTGTCGGAAGGGCAGGCCGCATTCGATGCGCTGCACCGGGGAGACCCGGGTTTGATGAAGATTGTGCTGAAACCCTAAACAGAAAACCGACAGCGACAGCGAAATCCGACAGCGATCTCCATTCGCTGTCCCTGTCGGACATCGCTGTCGCCCAGTGGGAGGAGGCGAGGATGGCAGGAGAGTTTGACCTGAGCGGGAAGGTGGCCATCGTCACGGGGGCCAGCCGAGGATTGGGCCAGTACATGTCGCGGGCCCTGGCCCGGGCCGGCGCGGATGTCGTCATCACCAGCCGGACCCTGGAGTCGTTGGCGCAGACGCGGGCGGACATCGAGGCGGTGGGGCGAAAGGCGATCCCGTGCGTGCTGGACGTGCGCAAGCTCGACACGATCCAGCCCATGGTGGATCGGGCATTGGCCCAGTTCGGGAAGATCGATATCCTCGTGAATAACGCCGGGTGCAACATCCGAAAGGCCAGCGTGGACGTGACGCCCGAGGACTGGAGCTTTGTGGTGGACACCATCCTCAAGGGAAGCTTCTTCGTGGCCACAGCGGTGGCCCGCTCGGCCATGCGCCCCCAGAAGAAGGGGCGCATCATCAGTGTCGGTTCCGGAACCTCGCTCTTCGGGTTCCCCGGCATCGTTCCCTACTGCGCCAGCCGGGGCGGCATCACCCAGATGACCAAGGCGCTGGCCGCGGAGTGGGCCCCCTATGGAATCACGGTGAACGTCCTGGCGCCGGGCTGGTTCCGGACGGCCCAGAACGATATCCTCTTCCAGGATCCGGAATGGGTGGCCCGGGTCGTCGAGAAGATCCCCGCCGGACGGACCGGTTCGCCCACGGACCTCGACGGGACTATCGTGTTTCTGGCGTCGGATGCCTCGGCTTATGTCACGGGGCAGCTCCTGTTCGTGGACGGAGGTTTCACCATCGGCGCCATGCCCGCCATGCCGGCGAAGCGCTGAGCAGGCCACCAGGCCAAAGAGAACGGCCCGCCCCGATGTCAGGTCGAGGCGGGCTGTTTTTTCGTGTGACCGGTCAGCAAATCAGGTGTGTGCCCGGGACAATGTCGTGTGGGCTCGCACGCCCCGCGGGGCGTCCGACCCGGCCTGTCTGCGCCCGCCTGTCGCGTCCGCAACGCAGGCAGGTGCGACCTGCCTACCGCCCCGCCTGCCTGTGCCGGCACGGCAGACAGGGCGGGGCAGGCAGGCGCACAGGCTGGCGCCGGGGGCGTTCGGGAGATTCGCCTTGAACACCCAGCGGTGGTTGCGTCACGCTCCAATGCGTTGCAGGGCACAGCCGCGCGGCGTGCGGCGGATCGCCTCGGATTGGCGGGTCCGCCCGGCCGCGCGGTCGGGGGTGGGCCGCGGCAAGCCCAAAGGGCAAGTTCACACTCAGTATCGCCACCACGACTACCCGGTCTGCCGAAT
>JACQXP010000025.1 GCA_016208645.1 Candidatus Methylomirabilota bacterium
CGCGCATCTGCCGGGCGAGCCGCCGCTTCAGGGTTTTGAGCCCTCGAATGACCTGGGCAGTTGTCTCGCGGCCCATCGGAGGAGTTCCTCATCCCCGATCCTCGGGAGGCATGAATCCGTCCGGGAAGTGGTTCAGCGGCCGGCGCCCCTTCCCGACGGACGGGGCGCTCCGGAGCGCCAGCGCCACGTACTCCTGGGCCGTGGCGACCGCCTCGCGGACGGACAGTCCCTTCGCCAGCCCGGCAGTGATGGCCGAGGACAGCGTGCACCCGGTTCCGTGAAACTCCCCCGGGATCCGCTGGCTCTCGTGGCGGATGAACTCCCGGCCATCGTAGAGGAGATCCACGACCCGCTCCCCCGGCAGGTGACCTCCCTTGATCAGGACGTGCTTCGCCCCCATGGCGTGAATCGCCCGGGCCGCTTCCTCCATCTCCCCCACCGTTCGGATCTTTCGCTCACAGAGAAAGGTGGCCTCGTCCAGGTTGGGGGTCACCACCATGGCCAGGGGGAAGAGATGGTCCCGCATCACCGGCGCCGCCTCGTGCTGCATCAGGGCATCCCCGCTGGCGGCGATCATCACGGGGTCCACCACCAGGTTCCGGAGGCCGAAGTCCCGGACCACGGCCGCCACCGTTCGAATGATGTCCCCCGTGGCCAGCATCCCCGTCTTGGCGGCGTCGGCCCCGATGTCCTCCAGGACCGCGCGGAGCTGCGCGGCGATGAAGTCGGTGGTGGGCAGTTCCACCCCCTGCACGCCCCGGGTGTTCTGCGCGGTCAACCCGGTGATGGCGGAGAGGCCGAACACTTTGAACGCCGTGAACGTCTTCAGGTCGGCCTGGATCCCCGCGCCGCCGCCCGAATCCGACCCGGCGATGGTCAATGCCGTGCGCATCCGTTCCCTCTCTGCACCCTAGCGTGTCGCGCCCGTTGTCTTCGTGGCTCCCGGCTCGCGGCTCCTGGCTCGTGGCCCGCGCCTCGTCGTGGCTCTCGGCTCACGGCTCTCAGCTCTCTTCGACGCGTAGAGCGTCGAATACCGCTGGTAGCTGCCCAGCACCCGCTTCACGTAGTTGCGGGTCTCGGTGTAGGGGATGTCCTCGGTGAACTCCTCCTCGTCGGCGAACCGGAAGCGCTGGAGCCAGCGCCGCACCTGTTGCTGGCCCGCATTGTACGACGCCAGGGCCAGGCTGAGGCTGCCCCCGTGGTCCCGAAGCAGCTCCGCCAGGTGGCTCGTCCCGAGGCGGATATTCACCTCGGGCGCCTCCAGGGGCGCGGCCCCCGCGAGAGGGACACGGTACTGCCGCGCCACCTGCTCCGCCGTCTGGGGCAGAAGCTGCATCAACCCGCGCGCCCCCGCCCGCGACACGGCCCGCGGGGCGAAGGCGCTCTCCTCGCGGATCACGGCCGTCACCAGGAAGGGGTCCAGGCCCTGCTTGACGGC
>JACQXP010000026.1 GCA_016208645.1 Candidatus Methylomirabilota bacterium
ATGTAGCGCGCTGCGAGGACGGCAAAGGTCAGCCCCGCGATGGCCGCCACCCCCGCCGACAGGCCGTTCATGTTATCGAGGAGGTTGAAGGCGTTAGTGATCCCCACGATCCACAGCAATATGACCGGGATGCTGAGCCAGGGGGTGCGCAGGAAGCTGATGGCGATTCCGGTATGGATGACGAAGCCCGCCAGGAACCCCTGGAAGAGCAGGCGGAGCCACCAGCGGACCCCTTCGGCGTGGGGGTCCAGATCATCGTACAGGCCCAGCAGGAGGATCAGCCCCGCGGCCACCAGGACGCTGACCAGGACCGGGTCAACGGGTCCGCTTACCAGGACGCCCGCGACCAGCGCCAAGGCAATGGCCGGCCCTCCCAGGAGGGGGGTCGGCCGGACGTGAATCTTCTTGCCGCCCGGCCGGTCCATCACGCCGAGCCTGACGGCCACCAGACGGCAGGCCGGCGTGAGGATCAGGGCCGATCCGAAGGCGACCAGGAAGGGAATGGCGAGAGGTGCGAGGTACGCCATGGCCTAAAGGCGGATCACCGTGCCGCGATCCTGCGGGAAGCGGCGCGTGACGCCCGTGGCATCCATCAGGAGCCGGCTGTGCTTGAGCACCCAGGGGATGTCGAAGGCGCTGTGGGCCACGGCGAGGCAGACGCAGTCCTGTGCGGCCAGGGTGTCCTCGGTCAGATGGACCGAGGCGAGTCGACGGCCGGGAATGTTCCCCGGGTCGTGGCCTGCGTCAACGCGCACCTCCGGCACGTGGGGATCGTGGTAGTTGACCTCGGCCCCCCGGGCCAGGAGCGACTTCATCACCTCCACCGATGGCGCGTTTCGGGGATCGTCAATGTCCCGCTTGAAGGCCGCCCCCAGCACCAGGACCCGGGCGCCCAGGAGGGGCTTCCCCTGGCGGTTGAGGGCCTCGGCGATGCGGTTCACCGTGAAGAAGGGCATGCTGCTGTTCACCTCGGCTGCCAGCTCGATGAACTTGGTGTAGAAGTCGTATTCCCTCGCTTTCCACGACAGGTAGTACGGGTCCACCGGGATGCAGTGGCCCCCCACGCCCGGGCCGGGATAGAAGGGCATGAAGCCGAAGGGCTTGGTGGCGGCGGCGTCAATCACCTCCCAGATGTCGATCTGCATCCGGTCGCACAGCTTGGCCAGTTCGTTTACCAGTGCGATGTTCACGCTCCGGAAGATGTTCTCCAGGAGCTTGCACATCTCGGCCACCCTGGGGCCCGAGACGCGGTGGATCTGGTCCGGGGGGACGAGGAGGGCCAACAGGGCACAGGCGGCATCACCGGAGGGGCCGTCAAGGCCCCCCACCACCTTGGGGGTGTTGTGGGCGCCGAACTGCTTGTTGCCCGGATCGATCCGTTCCGGCGAGAAGGCCAGGAGGAAGTCGCGCCCGGCCCGCCGTCCGTGTGACTCCAGGATGGGGCGCACCAGCTCCTCGGTGGTCCCTGGGTAGGTGGTGGATTGCAGGACCACCAGGGCCCCCCGAGCGACGTGGGGCGCCAGGGATCGGCAGGCCGCCTCGATGTAGGAGAGGTCCGGTGCCTTCATCCGGGTGAAGGGGGTCGGCACGCAGATGATTGTGGCATCGGCCCGGGCACAGTCCTCGTACGCCGTGCCGGCGCGGAGCCGCCCGGCCTGCACGACCGCCGCCAGGTCCGCGCCCGGGACGTCCGGGATGTAGCTCTCCCCCCGGTTGATGGCCTGGACGCGGTGCGGGTCCACGTCAATCCCCAGGACCCGCACGCCGGCCCGG
>JACQXP010000027.1 GCA_016208645.1 Candidatus Methylomirabilota bacterium
CTGCCAGCCTCCCGCACTGCGACGGAGACCGCCGCCCTGCAGCTCGGGACGACGACCCTGCGCTGTCCCGTCTTGGATAAAGGCTCTGTATGCCCGCCGTGCTCGTGCCGTCTGAGGTCCGAATTGGCTTACCACCTCGGCGACCGCCTGCCAAGAGCGCGGCACCCGCCCCAAAAGGGCACTGTGACCTGTCCAGGGATAGTCGGCAAGAGCGGTCAAGTCCAGTACCAGGCCTATGCGGAGGGGGTTGAGATGAATATATCGGACGAGCTCCAAGAGATACGGGTCTTGCTCAACCAAAATGGACTTGTACCGATTCTGGAAGAGATGGCCTACCCGGCGGTGCCGGCGGTTGAAATTGACCGCGTATCCTGTGAGGAGGCGACGCATGCCGGTCGCGAGCGGCCGCCGCCCTGTGCGCACCAAGAGATGGACATGGTTGGGAAGAAGCGCCCAGGCTAGGACGACGAGACCAGTTTCTACACAGATCGTGGTCAGCCGTGAGATGAAATCCTCCCGATCCTGCTTGCTTCGGAAGATCGCGCGGCGCTCGATCCCCCGCACCATCACGTGGTGAAGGGCCCCTGGGGCATCCAGACGAGGGCCTCGTGGCATAAATCGCAACCTATTTTTGCCCAGGAATCGTCAATATCTGAGGAAACCGAACTACGTCCCCCAGTTCCGTCCAGGCAGGCCCCTCCTTCACTCAGATTGCACGTCCAACCCACGCCGGTTCTGGCGGGCGCGGAACCGCTCATCGTGTGCAGGATCGGTAGCACGATGGAGTAACGGATGAACTGTCGTTGCACCGACCACCGTGGCATGTATTGGACTCCAGTGTCCGGGAGTGTGGGTACGGCCGAACCGAGAATCAGCCGCTAGCGAGAGCTTCGAGAATGCGGAACCGGATAGGAAAAGGGCCCGAAGACCAAAGGCGGCTCGTCGGAAGTCTTGGAGAGAGGCCCACCCTCCCCTTGGGGTGCCACGTGGTGGGGAAGGCTATCCAAAAGCGTCCCTCCCTGTCAACAGATAAAGCGGAGCGACGGCGGCTGGTGGGCCCTGGTCAACTGGGTGTCGTGAGAAGCCTGGATCCGGCGGCCCACATGGGCGCGGGCAAGATCTGATCAGCCCCGACTCGGGAGCCTCTGCTGCCGCAGCATGGGTCCTCGGGTCGGGGTGTGTTGCCTGCCGCCACACCATCCCTGGAAAACGCCTTCCTCGGAAAACCACACATCCTCCAGCCGCGATTTCGAGTTTCAGATTGACCAGTGAATTGCTTCCCGGCTAGTCTCTCACAGCGTCGGAGAGCGTTCGAGCAGGCCGTGATTCGCCGGACGCTCGAACCACCGAACTGCCGAACCCCGCTCCGGAGCGGGGAACTGCCGAACGCTTTTGTGAGGTGCAGAAGGTGTCATCGATGCTTCCCCACGCCGATCCGGGGACAGAGGCCGTTCACGGGGCAGGTGCTGCACAGGGGGGAGATGGGCTTGCACACATTCTGGCCAAAGGTAACCATGAGGTCGTTGTAAGGGATCCAGTGGCGACGGGGGAGGACCTGGCGCAGGGCGGATTCGGTCTGCTCCGGGGTCTTGGTCTTCACGATCCCGAGGCGGTTGCTGATGCGATGCACATGGGTGTCCACGCAAATGCCAAGCTTGCCGTAGCCGACGGTGATCACCAGGTTGGCCGTCTTTCGCCCAACGCCCTTCAGGGTCAAGAGCGTGTCCAGGTCGGCCGGGACCCTGGCGCGGTGTTTCTCGACGAGTGTGCGACACAGCCGCTTGATGGTTCTCGCCTTGGTGCGGTAAAAGCCGGCCGGGTAGATGGCTCGCGCGATGCGGATGGCAGGCAGACGCATCATCGCCCGCGCGGTCCTGGCAAGGCGGAAGAGGCGGGCGGAGGCCTCGGCCGTGACCTCGTCCTTGGTGCGCAGGCTGATGAGGCACGAGATGAGGATCCGGAACGGGTCCCGGGAGTCTTGGGCCACGGCAGAAACGGCAGTCGGGTTCCACTGGCGACCGGTTCGGTGCAGCGTCCCGACGATCCGATTGATGTCAGCCACCGTTCTGGACATGTCCCTGCTCAATCTGCGTGGTCACGGGTCCTGGCAGCAACGGGCGGATTATAGCACGGCTTTCCGGGAGGTGAGTGACCGATGCGAATCTTCTTTGCGGGCGCCGCGCGGAGCGTGACGGGGTCCCAGCACCTGCTGGAGTTCAACGGGACGCGATTGCTGCTGGACTGTGGGCTGTATCAGGGGCGGCGCCAGGAAGCCAACGAGCGCAACCGGCACCTGCCGTTCGATCCGCGCCAGGTGGACGCCATGATCCTCTCCCACGCTCACATTGATCATTCCGGGAATATCCCGACGCTGGTGAAGCAGGGATTCCGGGGGAACATCACCTGCACCCCGGCGACCCGGGATCTGTGCAGCGTGATGCTCCGGGACGCGGCCCACATCCAGGAGGCGGATGCCGACTTCCTCAACCGGAAGCACGCGGACCAGTTGCAGGAGCCGGTGGTCCCCCTGTACGACGAGGCGGACGTCCTGAAGGCCCTGAAGCAGTTCCGCAGCTTGGACTACCACCAACCGACGCCGGTCCTGCCGGGCGTGACCTGCACCTTCCTGGACGCGGGGCACGTCCTGGGTTCCGCCATCGTCCAGTTGGACATCGACCGGGCGCCGGACCGGCTGCGACTTGTATTCAGCGGGGACCTGGGCCGGCGGAACATGGCCATCCTGCGGGATCCCGAGGCGCCGGAGGCCCCCGACGTCCTGGTCCTGGAGAGCACGTACGGCGACCGGCTGCACTCGCCCTTGGCCGGGATGGAGGCGGACCTGGCGGCGGTGATCAACCGGACGGTCGCGCGGAAGGGGAAGATCCTGGTCCCCAGCTTCTCCCTGGAGCGCACCCAGGAATTCGTCTACGCGCTGCATCGCCTCACGCTGCGGAAGGCCATCCCGCCCCTCCCCATCTACGTGGACAGCCCCCTGTCGGTCCGGATCACCGAGATCTTCAAGCTGCACCCGGAGTGCTTCGACGACGACACCCTGGCCTTCATGCGGAAGAACGGCGATCCCTTCGGCTTCGACAATCTCACCTACATCAGCAACGTGGAGGATTCCAAGGCCCTGAACGACCGGGAAGGGCCCATGATGATCCTGGCCGCCTCGGGGATGTGCGAGGCGGGCCGCATCCTGCACCACCTGCGGAACAGCATCGAGGACGCCCGGAACACCATCCTGATCATCGGGTTCCAGGCCAAGAACACCCTGGGCCGGAAGATCGTCGAACGGCAGCCCGTGGTGCGGATCTTCGGCGTGGAGCGCTCGCTGGAGGCCGAGGTGGTGGTGATGGACGCCTTCAGCGCCCATGCGGATCGGGACGATCTGCTGGAATTCGTCAAAGGCTGCCGGTCGAAGCTGCGCAGGGTCTTCCTGGTCCACGGCGAAGAGGAGCAAATGCTGCCCCTGGGCGAGCGCCTCACCCAGATGGGGATCCCCGACGTCCACGCCCCGATGCTGGGCGAGTTCGTCCGCCTGTGAGGCAGCCACGCGGGAGCGTCCGCCCGCCAGATTGACTTTTTCCCTCTGCCCCCATACTCTTCCCCCTGACGAATTTCGGATTTCGAATTTCGGATTGCGGATTTTCCAATCCGAAATCCGCATTCCGCGGCGCGAAATTGAGGGCACGGGCTGCCGGGAGGATGCGTGACGCTAGGGACCCGGTTCCTCCCGCGAGATCGCAAAGGGGACAACGCATGGTGGAAGCAGTGCACTTCCTGGCCTTCGGCCCGCATCCCGACGACGCCGAGATCGGGACCGGGGCGTTCCTGTTGAAGATGAAGAACCGGGGCTACCGGACCGGCATGGTCACCCTGACGGAAGGCGACATGGGCAGCGGCACGCCTGAGGTCCGGCGTGAGGAGGCGCGCCGGGCGGCCCGGGATCTCAAGCTGGACGCCCTGGAGGTCCTGGATCTGGGGGACACGCGCCTCGAGGATTCCCAGGCCAATCGGATTATCGTCGCGTCGCTCGTCCGGAGGTACCGGCCGGAGATCGTGCTGGCTCCCTACTACGGGCTCGAGCCGGGGCGAGGCCGGGGCCACGCGGACCACATCACCTGTGGCCATCTGGTGACCCACGGGGTCAACTTCGCCCATCTGGAGAAGTTCCCGGCCGAGGGCCGGCCGCACGCGGTGAAGAAGATCCTCTACTACTTCCTGCCGCCGTACATGAAGCCGACCTTCATCGTTCCTGTGGACGCGGAGTTCCCCCAGGCCATCCAGGCCCTGGCGAACCACAGCTCGCAGTTCGACCGGCCGGACCGGCCGAAGTTCTTTCCCACCCGGCTGGAGGCCACGGCCGGCTACCTGGGTGCGCAGATCGGGGCGAAGTTCGGACAGGCCTTCTACGTTCAGGATGTCCTGAAGGTCGAGGATCCGCTGCAGCTCTTCGCCTGAGCGAACCCCGAGCCCGACGACGTCCGGGGATCCTGCCGCCCGCCCGCTGGAGGCTGCCGGCGACCATGCGTCTGCAGAAGCGACTGGCGCTGATCGGGGCCCTGTTCCTCGCGGTGTTCAGCGCGGGCACGGTGGCCTTCATGCTGGTGGAGGGCTGGCCGTTCCTGGACGCCCTCTACATGACCACCATCACCCTCTCCACCGTGGGCTTCCAGGAGGTCCACCCGCTGAGCACCGGCGGTCGCCTGGTGGCCATGGCGTTGATCCTGGGCGGCACCGGGTCGCTGGCCTACGGGCTGAGCGTGGTGACCGCCTTCATCGTCGAGGGCGAACTCCGAGACGTGCTGGGGAAGCGACGAATGGAAAAGGCGCTGGCAAAGCTGCACGGGCACGTGATCGTGTGCGGGGCGGGCGAAACGGGGAAGCACGTCGTGGAGGAACTCCTGAAGACCCATACCCCCTGCGTGGTGATCGAGCAGAACCTGGCCCGGCTGAAGCACCTGGAGCGGTTCGGCCCGACCCCGGTCATCGAGGGGGACGCGACCGACGGGGAGGTCCTGACCCGCGCCCGCATCGAGGTGGCGCGGGGGCTCATCACCACGCTCCCCTCGGACAAGGACAACCTGTTCGTGATCCTGACCGCGCGGGAGCTGAACCCGGGGCTTCGCATCGTGAGCCGGGCCATCGAGGACGACAGCCTTCCCAAGCTGCGGAAGGCGGGCGCCGACGCCGTGGTGTCCGCCAACCAGATCGGCGGATTGCGGCTGGTCTCGGAGATGATCCGTCCCCAGGTGGTCTCCTTCCTGGACTCGATGCTGCGGGATCCCCACCGCGTCCTGCGGGTGGAGGAGGCCGAGGTGGTGCCGGGTTCCCCGGTTGTCGGGAAGACGTTGGGCGCACTCGATCTCATCAATCGGGTGGGGCTGGTGGTCATCGCCAAACGGCACGGGCCCGAGGGAGACTACGAGTACAACCCCAAGGGCTCCTCGCGGCTGGAAGTCGGGGACTTCCTGATCGTCTGTGGCGGACCGGGGCAGATCGATGCCCTGCGCGAGGTGCTGGCCAAAGGATAGTTCGACAGTTCGACGGTTCGGCTGTTCGACGGTTCGAAATTCGGGGCAGGTCGAGGGAAAGCGCGTGGGTGAATTGAAGCCGTGGAGGAAGGTGAGGAGCCGGACGCTCTACCAGCGGGCCCACGTGATTGTCCGGGAGGACGCGCTGGAGCTGCCGGACGGGCGGGAGCGGGCCTACCCGGTCCTCTCGCTGGGGGCCAGCGTCGGCATCCTGCCCTTCCCCTCGAAGGACCGCGTGATCCTGGTCCGCCAGTTCCGCCACGTTCCCCAGGAGTTCTCCTGGGAGGTACCGGGCGGCGGGATCCTGCCCGGCGAGGCCCCGGAAGAGGCGGCGCAGCGCGAGCTGCGCGAAGAGGCGGGCTATCGCGCCGGTCGCCTGCGGCGGCTGGGGGGGTTCTGGCCCAACAACGCCTATCTGGACGAGATCATCCACATCTATGAAGCCGATGAGCTGGTGGCCGATCCCCTGCCGAGCGACCAAGACGAGCACCTCGAGGCCCGCGTGTTTCCCTTTG
>JACQXP010000423.1 GCA_016208645.1 Candidatus Methylomirabilota bacterium
CAAGAGATGGAACCGCCAATGAACGCCAATGTACGCAAAGAGGTTCCTCTGGCCCTGATTTGCGTTTATTTGCGTACATTAGCGGTTCCATTGGTGCATCTCTACGCGCCGGCCAGCTGGACCAGCGTGGGTTCGGGGAAGGCCACCGTTGGAAGACGGCCATTCCCCGAGGCGCGGCCCCGGCGGTGAGCCTCCAGGGCCTTCACGATCTTTTCCGGCGACGCCGGGACCTCGTCGATCCGGACCCCCACCGCGTCGTAGATCGCGTTGAGCACGGCCGGGACCACCGGGAGGAGGACCCCCTGGCCGACCTCCTTGGCTCCGTAGGGCCCCGCCGAATCCAGGGTCTCCACCAGGATGGATTCCATCTGGGGCGTCTCCAGGAAGGTGGGGCTCTTGTACTCCAGCATGGAGGGGATCTTGTGGACGCCCTTGCGGAAGGCCTGCTCTTCCATCAGGGCTTCCCCCAGCGCCATGTAGACGCTCCCCTCGATCTGGCCGATCACCAAGAGCGGGTTGATCGCCTTCCCGATGTCGTGGGCCAGCCACACCTTATCCACGGTGATGAACCCGGTCTCGGGATCCACGGTGAGCTCGACCACCGCGGCCGAATAGCTGTAGGTCGGCGTGGGGCCGACGCCGGCCCCCTTGTATTTCCCGAGACCCTTGGGCGGCGTGTAGCTTCCCACGGCCCCCAGCGTCCCGAATTTCGCCTCGGCCAGCACCGCGGCCTCCACGAATCCGATGCCGGCCTCCGGATCGTCCCGGTCGAAGATGCGGCGGTGCGCCGCCCTCAGCCTGTCGAAGGGCACCCCCAGCTTCTCCCCCGCCGCCTCGAAGAGCTGCGCCCTGAGTTTCCGGGCCGCCTGGATGGTGGCGTTGCCGGTCATGAGGGTCACCCGGCTGCTGTAGCTCCCCAGGTCCACGGGGGTGAGGTCGGTGTCGGCCGTCACCACCCGGACGTCCTCCGGCTCGACCCCCAGCTCCTCGGCGGCGACGTAAGCCAGGATCGAGTCGGAGCCCTGGCCGATGTCCGTGCTGCCGCAGAAGACGGCCACGCCCCCTCCCCGGTCGATCTTGATCTGCACGCCGGAGTGGGGC
The DNA here is from genome assembly GCA_016208645.1 of Candidatus Methylomirabilota bacterium. Classification (GTDB taxonomy): domain Bacteria; phylum Methylomirabilota; class Methylomirabilia; order Methylomirabilales; family 2-02-FULL-66-22; genus 2-02-FULL-66-22. Next base: position 1,102 of record JACQXP010000423.1, read on the forward strand.
AGGGCGTTCCAGTAGATGGGCAGTCCCGCCCCGCTGATGTAGGCGCTGCCAGCGATGCCGATCCCGTGGCCGAAGGGGAGCTTCCGGTGCTTGGCCTTCCAGCCGGAGCGTTCCACGACCCGGTCCAGGCATTCGCCCAGGCCCACCGTTCCGATCCGGAGCTGGTTGACGGTCACGGAGTTGGGCTGGACCAGGTGGCGCCGCCGCATCTCGTAGGGATCCAGGCCCAGCGCCTCCGCAAGCTTGTCGAGATGCACCTCCAGGGCGCAGCGCGGCTGCGGGGTGCCATGGCCGCGCTTGGGCCCGCAGGGCGGCTTGTTGGTGAAGACCCGCACCCCCTCGAACTTGTACCGGGGCACCCGGTAGGTGACGGTCTGAAGCGCGCCGGTGTAGTACAGGCTGGCGACCCCGTAGCTTCCATAGGCGCCGCCATCCAGGTACGACCGGAAGTGCATGGCCGTGATGGCCCCGTCGCGTGTGACACCGGTCTTGAACCACAGCGTGACCGGGTGCCTCCCCCGGTGGGCGTAGAACACCTCCTCCCGCGTGAGGCAGATCTTCACCGGGCGGCCGGTCAGCATGGACAGCTTGCTGACCACGATCTCGTGATTGAAGATGTCACTCTTCCCCCCAAAGCCGCCGCCGTGGGGGGTGGCGATGACCCGGATGTGGCTGGCCGGCAGCTCTAGCACCTTGGCCAGGGCGCGGTGCACGTAGTGCGGGGTCTGGGTGGAGGACCAGAGGCAGAGCTTCCCGTCGGGGCCGAAGGCGGCCAGCGCCGCGTGCTGCTCCATGGGCAGATGGGTGCTGCCCTCGTAGAAGAAGACGTCCTCCCGAACATGGTCCGCCTGGGCGAATCCCTCCTCCACGTCCCCGAACGTGAGGGCCACCTCCTTGTGGATGTTCCCCCGGGGGCCGTAGTCGTGGATGCGGACGTCTTCGCGGGCCAGGGCCTCGCCCACGCTCATGAGGGCCGGCAGGACCTCGTACTCCACCCGGATCAGCCGGCCGGCAGCCTCGGCGGTCTCCTCGTCCACGGCGGCCACGGCCGCCACCGGATCGCCCACGTAGCGGACCTTCTCGGTGGCCAGGGCCTCTTCATCCTGGCTGACCGGCAGGATCCCGAACTTGATGGGGAGGGCGCGGCCCGTCAGCACCGCATGCACGCCGGGCAACGCCTCGGCCGGCCCCGTGTCCATCGAGAGGATCCGGGCGTGCGGGTGCGGGCTCCGCAGGATCTTGGCGTGGAGCATCCGGGGCAGGGCCAGGTCGTCGGCGAACTTCGTCTCGCCCGTGACCTTGGCCATGGCGTCCACCTTGATCAGGGACCGCCCGATGATGCTGTACTCTGCTTCCTGGTCTGCCATGTGCTTCCCGCTCTTCACCCTTCCCGCCTCCCCTCTCCCTTGCCCTCTCCCCCGTGGGGAGAGGGGTGGGTGAGGGGGCAGAAAGACGCGCTATGAATCCGTCACCGCCTCAGCGATCCTCTCGAGAACCGCATCAATTTGAGCCAATACTTCGTTATCCCAGAACCGCAATACACGGTATCCTCTTTCGGCCAAGAACGCTGTGCGCCGCGAATCAGCCTCTACCTGGGCGGCGTGCTGCCCTCCATCAACTTCAACGACCACTCCGCACTCGGGACAACAGAAATCCGCGATGTAACCGCCGATCGGATGCTGGCGGCGGAACTTTGCACCGTGTACTTGTCGGGCCCGAAGGCGTGCCCACAGCCTGCGCTCGGCCTCCGTCTGGTCACGGCGCAGGCGTCGCGCTCGATCCCAAATATTTCTTGTGGAACCAGACGGCATAATGGGTTTCCGTCGACATCCCGTTCTCCCCTCACCCTGGCCCTCTCCCCATCGGGGAGAGGGATCAGACATGGAACCCTTCTCCCTTTGAGGGGGAAGGGAGCGATGAGGGGGCAAGGTTTCTCAGTCGCCAGCCATTCGACTGGCGGCCAACTCGACGGCCTCAAGAATCTTGACATACCCGGTGCAGCGGCACAGGTTGCCCGCCAGCGCCTCCTTGATCTCGTCCAAGGTCGGCCGGGGGTTCTGATCCAGGAGCGACTTGGCCGCCACCAGGATGCCCGGCGTGCAGTAGCCGCACTGGGCCGCTCCCAGCTCGGCGACGGCGACCTGGAGCGGGTGCGGCACGCCCCGCTCGGCCAGTCCCTCCACCGTGACGATGTCCCGATCCTGCAGCTCGATGGGCAGGGCCAAACAGGAAAGCACGGGCTCCCCGTCCACCAGGACGGTGCAGGTCCCGCACTCGCCCAGCTCGCACCCGTGCTTCGTCCCCGTCAGGTTCAGGTCCTCGCGCAGCACCTCCAGGAGGGTCTTGTGGACCGGGACGTAGACCTCGTGGGTCTCCCCGTTGACCCGGAGCCGGAGCAGCTCCTTGTGAATCTCTCGGGCTGGATTGCTCATGGCCGATTGCCCGTAACTCCGTGAGGCGTTAGGCGTGAGGCGTGAGGGGACCTCAAACGCAACCGTTCCCCATCTGATTCCGGGTTTTCCCCCTTCCGCCTTACGCCTCACGCCTTACGGGTCTTGTATGTTCACCCGCGCAGCCGAAACCGTTGAATCTTGCCGGTGGCGGTCTTGGGCAGCTCGGGGATGAACTCGATCCAGCGGGGGTACTTGTAGGGGGCGATGGCCTCCTTCACGTAGGCCTTCAGCTCCTCTGCCAGTTCGAGCGATGGCTGCTGCCCCTGCTTCAGGACGACGTAGGCCTTGGGCTTCACCAACTCATCGGTGTCCTGGACCCCCACCACGGCGCATTCCAGCACGGCCGGATGGCCGATGAGGGCGTTTTCCACCTCCACCGGCGAGACCCAGATCCCCCCCACCTTCAGCATGTCGTCCGACCGGCCGCAGTACCAGAAATATCCGTCCGGGTCCTGGTAATACTTGTCGCCCGTCTTGACCCACTCGCCCAGCATCGTCTCCTTGGTCTTCTGGTGCTTGTTCCAGTAGAAAGCGGCGGCCGAGTCCCCCTTGATCAACAGGTTGCCGACCTCGCCCTGGGGCGGGGTCCGTCCCTCCACGTCCGCGATGCGGGCCTCGTAGCCCGGAACGATCTTCCCCGAGCTTCCGGGGCGCACCTCCCCGATCCGGTTGGAGATGAAGATGTGGAGCAGCTCCGTGGAGCCGATGCCGTCCAGGATCTCCAGGCCGAACCTGTCCTTCCAGCGGTGGAAGATGGGGGCCGGAAGGGATTCCCCGGCCGAGACGCAGACCCGGACCGACTGCAGGGCCTGATCCAGGCGGCCCGTCCCTTGGCTCGTGCCCGCCTTTTCCTCCGCATCCGCTATCTGGAGCATGGCCGCGTACAGCGTAGGGACCCCGTAGAAGATGGTGGGCCGGCACGTCGCCAGGACCTCGAACATCTTGTCGGGGAGCGGCCTCCCCGGATACAGGACCGCGGTGGCGCCGACGGTGAACGGGAAGTACAGGTTGTTTCCGAGCCCGTAGGCGAAAAAGAGCTTGGCGGCAGAAAAGGTGATGTCCTGCGCCTGGATGCCCAGGATCGGGCGGGCGTACAGGTCGGCGCAGTAGACCATGTCGTGGTGCAGGTGCACCGCCCCCTTGGGAAAGCCGGTGCTCCCCGACGAGTACAGCCAGAAGGCGACATCGTCCCGGGACGTCTCAGCCGCCTCGCAGGTCGGGGGCTGGGCCCGGACCAGCTCGCCGTAGGACAGGAGGGGGCCCGCCGCCTTCCCCACCACCACGATGTGGCGGACATGCCGGAAGGCGTCCCGGTGGGCGCGGAGCGGTTCCCACAACGATTCGTGGACCACGAGCACCTTGGCCCGGCTGTCCCGGAGCATGTACTCGTAGTCGGCCGGCCGGAGCATGGTGTTCATGGGGATGGGCACCGCCCCGATCCGGATGGCGCCGAAGAAGGCGGCCACGAACTCCGGGCTGTCCAGCAGGAGGAGGGCGACCCGATCCTCCATGGCCACCTTCAGACTGCGGAGGGCGTTGCCGAAGCGGTTCACCGCCTCCGCCACATCCTGGTAGGTGGTGGCCTTCCCCTCGTGGAGCAGCGCCGCCTTGCCACCCCGACCCTCCGCCAGGTTTCGGTCCACGAAGTAGGTGGCGACGTTGAACTGCTCGGGAAGATCCACCCGCGGCACACTCATCTGTCGCCTCCTTTTCCCTCCTGGACCTCAGGCGGGACGCAACCGCCAATGGACGCAAATGCACGCGAATGTGATTTCTGAAAAACATTGCGTTCATTTGCGTTTATTTGCGGTTCCATACTTTTACCCGGCCCGGGGCGCGATCCAGCCGGACTCCTGGAAGATCTGGGCCAGCAGCTCCGCATCGGCCGCCGTGGGCAATTGCGCCGCCAGGTAGCTCTCGTATTGGCTCGGGTCCACCGGCTCGCCGGTCACGCTGAAGCACTTCCCGGCGTAGGCACCGATGGCCCGGTTGAACTTGAGGTCCGGGACGCTGAGCTTGGGCTGATCGTCCGGGATCAGCCGGTTCAGCTTCTCCACCAGGGCCACGCATTCCTGCCGGTAGAGTTCCCGGTTATAGGCGTTCACTCGCTCCTTGTCGGGCGAGGTCGTGTTCTGATCCTCGTCGTAGCGCCCCTTGAGTCCCCACTCGTAGGCCCACTGCGAGGTTGCCGAGCCGTCTTTCCCGAACAGATCGAAGGCCGTGGGGATCCACTTGTTGAAATAGCGCTGGATGACGGGCGTCGGGATCTTCCCCGCCTTCAGGATCCGGAGCAGCCCGTTGTTGCCCGTCCCCAGGTGGAAGGATTCCTCCTTCAGCATGGGCCCCATGCTCTGCGCCAGGGGGACAAAGGCGGAGAAGCTGAGCATCTTCAACTGGAACTTCCCGTCCCGGTCAATGAACTGGGTATAGACGAAGAAGTCCAGCCAGTTCTGGACGTCCAGGTTGAAAGAGCCCAGCAGGCGCTGATTACAATAGGCGTGCCGCTCCAGGAGCTTCTGCGCCTCGATGCGTCCCGAGGTGCCGAAATGATTCACCAGGATGTGGGACATCTGGACGCCGTGGCGCATCTCCTCGCACATCACCCGGGCCAGGCAGTCCAGGTCGTAATCGTTGGGCGCCGTCTCCAGGAGGCGGCGCTGCTGCTCCACCGAGGCAAACTCGGTGTCGCCCTGGACCACGATGAGCTGCTCCAGCGAATCTCGGATCCGCTGATCCGGGACGTGCTGGAGAGTCCGCCAACGCGGCTGGCCCCGGAAGGCGCCGAAGCGGATCTCGGGGTGCTCCAGCCCCCCGTACTTCGGCTCGGGCTTGTAGTCCCGGAGCTTGGGATGCTCGCGGAGACCGATCTCGCGCTGCCATTCGCGGAACAGGTCTACCCAATCGTCAAAGGTGGAGATCCTGGCCATGACCCCCCCTCTCAATTGTCGATTTTGGATTGCCGATTTCGGATTGAATGATCTCCCAAAAAAAATCGGCAATCGCAAATCCTCAATCGAAAATTGGAATCAGTGTCCCCGGAAGGACGCCACCCGCTTGTCCACGTAGGCCTGCAGCCCTTCCTTGGCATCCTGGCTCTCGAACAGCTCCTGCTGCAGCTCCCGCTCCAGGGCCAGGGCGTCCTGGAAGCTCATCTCGATCCCGGACTGCACGGAGCGCTTGATGCGCCCCACCGCCTTGCTGGCCTTGGCGGGCGGCACGAACTGCCGCGCGTAGGCCAGCACGTCTTCCCAGAAGCGCTCGGCCGGGAAGATCTCGTTGACGAGGCCCAACTCCTGGGCCTCCTCGAAGGGCATGTTCCGCCCCAGGACCATCAACTCCAGGGCCCGGGCCTTGCCGATCAGACGGGGCAGCCGCTGCGTCCCGCCGGTTCCCGGCAGGACGCCCAGGCCGACCTCGGGCAGGCCGATCTTGCCGCCGTCCTTCCTGGCCAACCGGATGTCGCAGGCCATGGCGATCTCCAGCCCGCCCGCCACCGTGTGGCCGTTGAGCGCGGCGATGGTCAGCTTGGGCGTCTGCTCCAGGCGGTTCAGGGTCTCGTTGGCGTGCAGGCAGAAGTAGTACTTGAACTGGGGGGTCACTTCCGACAGCATCTTGATGTTGGCCCCGGCCGAGAAGAACTTCTCCCCCTTCCCC